>JAITIK010000123.1 GCA_031279555.1 Treponema sp.
CGGTGGAAAAATCTCCAGACAGCCGCGACGTCCCGTCTCCCGCGCCTCCGGGCAGTACGGGCGGCCTTCGCGGGGTCTTCCCCGCGTGGCGGAGCGCGCCAATCGCGCGCTTGCGGTTAGCCGGTTGTCTGGCAAAAAACGCATACGGAGCGGCGCTTTTTCGCCCTTCCCGCCTTCCGATACCGCGGGGCGGTTATATCGGTCAATCTCTTTTTTTGAGCCATAGCCAGCCTCATTTGTCGCCCCCCGCTCTCTTGCCTGAGGGCAACTTACGATCCCCTATGGGTAGATTTTTAACATGAGATTCCACTGCCGCCTGGATTAGATTTTACATGAGGCAATGCGGCATATTGACTGGATTTCTTTTTTAGGATATGATTATAAAATCGCCGAGGTGGTGGAATGGTAGACACCGGGGACTTAAAATCCCCTCCTTGTAATGAGGGTACGGGTTCAACTCCCGTTCTCGGCATATATAACACTGCATACGAAAGAGATTCTGAGAAAGGCGCGGCGCAGAGACGCCGCATTTACTGTCTTCCCTAAAACAGCGGTTGCAACTCAGCGATGGCGCCTGCAGGCGCCCATTGCGTCATACCTGATTTCCATACCTGTGTTGTTCTTGTCAACTGCCCGGATTGGATCTTTTGTTTGAGGTCTTCAATGGTAAAGGGGCCAGTGGACAGACCGTTTACGGCGACATGATACTTGACATTCACCGGTTGTTTTGGAGCCTCTTGCGGAGGCGTTTGCGGCGCTCCGCGGTCAGGCGCCGGCGTCGCGGTTGTAAACAGAGATATGAATTCCGGTATGGCGTTCATCGCCGCCCATTGAGGCATATCCTCTTTCCATACAAGAGTTCTCTGGCCAATCTGCCCGCTCTGAAGTTTTTGTCTCAGTTCGTCCATGGTGAACGGTCCGTCAGGATAACCGCTTACCGCAATATAGTACCGCACGGATGAATGCGGCATTTGGGGTGGTGGTGGCGGCGGTATAACCGGAAATATGTTTGCCAACTCCGGTATGACTTCCGCGGCGACCCATTGCTGCAACCCTTCTCTCCATACGAGACTGCTACGGGCAACCTGCCTTTTCTTTATCAGTTGCTCGATGCTGTCAAGGGACAGAGGGCCGGACGGTTGCCCGTCTATCAGAATGAAGAATTTAGCTGAGGAGAAGCCATCCGGCTGGAGTTCTTCAGTTGGCGGTTGAACCCGCAGGAGTTGCGGAATCAACGCGGCGACTTCGGGGATAGAACCTGCGGCAACCCATTGTGAAGCGCCTTCTTTCCAGATCAACGTCTCTCTCGTCAACGGCCCTTTTTCAGCGAACGACTTGAGTTCCTCCAAGGTATACGGTCCAGACGAAATGCCGTTGAACGCCGCGTTGTACCGAATCTGCGGTTGAGCGGGCGGTGGAGAAGCCGGCGTTGTTTGAAACAAGGGCGCGAGTTCTGGTATATTTCCGGCGACTTCCCACTGGGACAGTCCTTCTCTCCAGACAAGGCTTTCCTTTGTCAACCGCCCTTTTTGCGCCATTTGTCCGAGTTCGTTCATGTCAAACGGACCCGTGGGCTTATTCTCTACGGCGACATTGTACCTGGTTTCGAGCGCCGCTTGCCCGGTACCCGTCTGCCCGTCAGATTGAGCGCGCTTATCCGAATCAGCGCCCCCGTCTGGCGAGGGCGAATCGCCGCGACCAGGAAGCGGAGCTTTTTTTACATTCACAGGATACCAATCCAAACCTGCGTCTAACGCATCTATAGATATAAGATTGCTCAAGGGATGTGTTACAACGGTCGTTCCTGTTATTGTATTATTTTCCAACGTAATTGGTACGCGCTTTGAAGCTGGAAAATTCTTCACTTTTGCGGATTCTACAGCGTTCCATGTATTGGTTTTTACATTGTACATGCTTCCGGCAAAATGCAGGACAACTACTCCGTTTTTCACGATGATTTTTTCTGATTCTCCTCTATCAATCTGAGCCACAAGCCGCCCTTTCTCACCGTTTCCCGCTTTCATTGCGTCATCAGACTCATACCAGTCCATAGTAACCGCAAGCGGGTAAGACGTTTTATTTTTATCACCGTCGCCGCTCCATGTTATGAGTATTTCAGCTTCTCCCTCACCCGCAGAGAGAGCGGTTGGTTTCACGAGTTTGTCGCCGGATGTTTCAGCGGTGTTTTTTGTTGACGCGCAGGAGGAGCAGATAAGAAACAAAACACACAAAAGACTCACAGAAGAAAAAGTTGGTCTTTTCAGAATTTTCATACGCTTCTCCTTTATTTAGAAAACGCGGGTGTAACATTTCACCCGTTAGAGCGATTTTTTACCGTCAATAGTGACGGGCTGTGAAGCCGCGTAGTATTAATAATTTCCTATCCAACGAGGCTTTCCCAAAACGCGCAGAGCGACAGTTTTGAAAAATGCCCCAGCAACAGATTTTTCTTCGAAATCGCCGCTTCCGTCTTAAAGGGCGAATTTCTTGCCAACACAGGTGACGGCTATGAAGCCCCTCGCGCTATTAACGCCTGCGGTTCGTTTGCCCTCTCTCGCTTCAAGGCGGGAAGATTCATTGCGTTTCAGCCGCCTCGATTATCGTCACAACACCCTTCTTTATATTAAATGTATAAAAAGCGTTCGGCATAAAATTGAACATGATATCAACGGTTTTTTTATTCCTTTTTACGGACAAAACATGCGAGCCGGAAGGAATTCTAACATGCGTTTCGACGTTATTCCAGTTCCATTGAACCGTATCGCCATCTATGGTGAGAACGGTTATCTGCCGGGGAATAATCAAAAGGCATTGTTGCATAGCGGGGCTTGAAAGATCATATACGCCTATATAGTTGACGACGACGCCGGCTTTACGGCTCACAGAACCAGCGCAACTGGCGAAAAATATGATCACGGTGACGCCGGAAATAAAAAAGAAGGCTGCCAGAGGCTTTTTCAACATGTCAAATTTTGAAAAAGCAACCTTGTATGCGAGTGGGAAAGCGGCCTTTAGTCCTCTTTTCCCCATGCTTTTCCCACAACCTGTCGGGTTTTGAAAAAGGCCCGTCAGACTGTACTTTTGCATAACGCCCCCTTCAAAGAGATTGTCACCATTCTATCAAAATTATCGGCAAAGGTTTTGAGATCCTTCTTGCCGTACTGAGCGGACCGTTCCGTGCCAAGCCCGTTTCCAGCAAGCTCCACCATAAAATTCCGTATAGAAAGCCACTGCCTGATATTTTCGCCGGTGTACGCTCTGCCCCGGTCGTCCAGCACCGCGACGCCGCGTTCGACAAGCCGCGCGGCAAGCGGAATATCCCGCGTCACCGCCAAATCGCCCTGCCGCGCCAATTCCACAATCCGGTCGTCCGCCGCGCCTTCCCCGACCGGACACACTTCCATGACGGCATAATCGCCTTCAATGCCCGGAATTCGCCTATTCGCCGCAAAAACCGCCTCTATGCGCCGTTTCCGCGCCGCTCTCAGCACTAATTCCCTCGCGGATCGAGGACAGGAATCCGCATCCACAAAAATTCTCATCCACCCATTTTCCATTGAGAGATGTAACAAACTCTATAGGAAGCAGTATATCATATGGAACCAATTCCCGCAATATACAAGGTAAAATCTCCGTTTAAAGAAAGTTTTCCCGCGTTTCCGGCGGCAATGAAAGCGCTCTCCCCTTGTTTCAATCGTACGACAGTTTTCTCGCCGTTTTTTTTATCCATAGACACAACGCCAACTTCTCCCTGCGTAACGATGAGGATTGCCGGACCGTTTTCTGTCCAAGCCTGTTGCTCATGCATAACGGAAAGCGAGAATTCTTTACATTTTACGGGATATTTTGAAGAATTGGGATGGAGAATTTCGGGTTTAAACGTCGAGAACGTGAGTATATGGAACAATTCCCGCAAATCAATGCGCTTAGGCGTAAGCCCACCCCGCAGTACATTGTCCGAATTTGCCATAAGCTCTATGCCAAATCCCCGAATGTAGGCGTGCAACACCCCGGACGGCAGAAACATGGCGTCGCCCTTTTCAAGAAAAACAAGGTTTAGATACAAAGGCGAGAGCGCCGCCGGATCCGAAGGGTACTGCTCCGCAAAAGATGCGGCCGTTTCCCACACGTCACGGTATTGAGGGTGCGACTCACTGAGGCGCCGCTTCTGCGTTGCGGCGTAATCGCTTACACGCCCACTGATTTCTGGCGGAAGCGCGAACAAAGTTTGTAAAAACGCTTTCAACCCCGAATCAAGCGCCGTTTTCACCACAGAGAGGCTTTCCATGCCGAAGGCGTCAAATAGAGCGTGGATTTCATTGATTTTTCTAAAGCCCGCCATCGCCTTAAAAGGCGTAAGGGCGCAGATGATCTCAGGTTTGTGGTTTGCGTCTTTGTAGTTTCGTTCGGGCGCGTCAAGCGGAATGCCCGCGCTGGTTTCCCGTTCAAAACCGGCTTGCGCCTGTTCAATGCTGGGATGGGCTTGTATGGAAAGCGGCTTGTCCACGGCAAGCGCCTTGAACAGAAAAGGAAGGGAAGCGGCGCCTGCGGTTGCTAACGCCTTGCCAAGATACAATTCAACATCCTGTTCAATAAGCTCCGCAAGGCTTATTGTGTTTCCATTATATTCGGTTTGGGATTGCCCGTCTCGATGAACGCCCATCCACAATTCGGCGTAGGGCTTTTTATCGGGATTTTTCTCTCCAAGCAATTCAGGAATCCAATCGGGGGAGCCCCATGCGTAGTGTTTCACCTGATTTTTAAGCTTAAAGACTGGATGCATATTATAGTCCGTTTTCTAATATTTCATCCATACATTCGATTAGATGACGGGTTATTTCTTCAGTTTCCTGTTCTTCATGTATACTGATTTCTTGTTCAGCCGCATGCCGGTCACATAGCCTGAGATACTTGTCATACGCAAGAAAACCGGTTAAAATAGCCAGCTTGAGCGGATCTTTGAGACCTGTTAAATTTTGCGTTTCCTCAACCGCCAGTTGATACCGTTCAAGCAAACGGTTGAGGTATTCAGAATCTTCCTCCGCCGCAATAGAAAGCGAGGCCCCCAATACTTCAATGCGGAGGTTGGTTTTCGCCATGTTTTCACGAGGGGTAATAGACGTTATTACCTTGGTATCCCTGTTCGTGGAATATATCCCCGTTATTAGGAGGATTCTGAACAGGCTGTTCATGCTGGGCATCCGGCGGAACGGAATCCACGCGCCGCGCTGAGTCCGCGCCATTGGCTTCCAGAGAATCTTCAACTTGGTTGAGCCTATCCAGCGCCGAAAGAATGCCGTTTTCAATATTCTGCTGATCTTCCTTGTAGGCGAGTATTGAAAACTCAAGCTCATTTATCTGATTTTGGAATGCCTCAACTTTTTTCTTAAGCTGATTGTTTTCTTCTATAAGCGAGGCATTGGCCGCCGCCAATTGCTTCACCACTTCTACCGCCTTGGCAACCTTCGTTTCCAACAATTTTACATTCTCAAGCGTCGCCATATTACAGTCCTCCCAACGCGGCTTTCGCCTTTTCCGCAACAGCCTTAAAAGCCGCCGTATCTTCAATCGCGAGGTTTGCAAGCGCCTTCCGGTTGATTACAACGCCGGCTTTGTTAAGCCCGTTTATAAGACGCGAATAATTGATGCCCTCAGCGCGGCACGCCGCGTTGATGCGCACAATCCAAATTCGACGAAAATCGCCTTTCCGGTCTTTTCTATCGCGGTATGCATAAAAAAGACTCTTTGTCACCGCGTCTTTTGCGGTTTTGAAATTTGAATGCCGTCTTCCCCAATACCCTTTTGCGAGTTTTAATATCTTTTTACGACGATTCTTCCGTTTCGCCCCATCCACCGCTCTCGGCATATTCGCTCCTTTTCTTTCGTTTACCCGTTGGGTAAAAGCTGTTTCTTAATAACAGCGACATTGTCTTGCGACAAGATGCCGGCGTGACGGAGATTCCGCTTCCGTTTGGTCGACTTCTTGGTCAAAATATGGCGAAGGTTTTGTTTCTTGTACATAACCTTGCCTGTTCCAGTAAAAGAAAAGCGTTTTGCTGCGCTCTTTTTCGTTTTCATTTTCGGCATACTGCTATCCTCATTATTTCTTGGCTTTCGGGCTTACTATCATGGACATGTTTCGCCCTTCCATTGCCGGAGGCTTGTCCATGACATATTCACCTTCGATGCGTTTTAACATATCGTTCATAACGTCAAACCCCAGTTCCGTATGGGCAAGCTCCCTGCCCCGAAACCTGATTGTAACCTTGACCTTGCTGCCTTCCGCGAGAAATTCTTTGACATGCTTGGATTTGAATTCCATGTCATGATCATCAATCTTGGGTTGCATACGAATTTCTTTTAGTTTAAACAATTTTTGTTTTTTCTTTGAGTCGCGGACTTTTTTCTCGTTTTCGAATTTAAACTTACCATAATCAAGAATTTTAACTACAGGTGGAACAGCCTGCGGCGCAACTTCCACAAGATCGAGTCCTGCGGAACGGGCGATTTCAAGCGCCGACTGAGTCGGCATAATTCCCTGTCGCTCCCCCTCATCCCGAATAAGACGAACTTCCCTCACCCTAATTTGTTCATTGATCCGCAAATCTTTTTCTGACAACTGCCCTTCCTTATGGCGTGTAATATATTAGCTTGCGCGTTATACCTCCGCACTGTTGCCGTCCGATTGTCGCGCAATTAAAAACATCTCCTAGGGGAGTCGAACCCCTGTTGTCGGGATGAAAACCCGATGTCCTGACCACTAGACGAAGGAGACATTCATCAAAAATTTTCCCAAAGTATCGGTAGATTGGGAAAAATTTCGCTATTTTGAAATTATATGTGTGTAATCTATCTGATTTTCTATTTTATGTCAAGTGGGTTGTTGGGAAAAATTATATTTTTCTCAGCGCGGCGCTCTCAGTGGTATGCCAATCTGGTGACGCCGCCAATCAACGAGAAATATCCAACGCCGGATATACCTAAGCTATTCAACCGGTACGGTGAGGGTGTCCGTCCAGGTGTTCCCCCATGAGTCGGTCAAGGTTACGATAAAGGGCAACTGCGTCCCCACCGGGCAGTTCTCGCTTATCGTGAACTTGAACGCCTTGGATAAATCGCTCGAATACAACAAGCGCGTGTCCGAAGCGGATGAAGACGCCGAATAGGTCAAGGTCTTATAATACCCCGCAGACAAATCCCCTATCGTCGCCGTCCCCTGGTCTATCGTTACATAACCGCTGGTACTCGTGAACGCTACACTTATCGATTGTGCAGAATTGGTATTGTTTTTTACCCGAATATCCAAATAAGCGCTTTCAGACGGCTGTATTGAGCCATCCCCGTTGCCGTTGGAATCGGTATAAGCAAAAT
>JAITIK010000143.1 GCA_031279555.1 Treponema sp.
ATTCTTGAGTCCATAGAGCGGCTGAACGAGATAACGGGGGAAGTGAGGGGGAGCGCCCAGGGGATGCTTGGGGGGAGTCATAAGGTGATACAGGAGAGTAAGAGCCTTGAAGGGATCACGGCAGAGATAGGGGATGGGATGCAGGAGATGGCATCCGGAGCGGAGCAGATAGATACGGCGGTACACAAGGTCAACGATATAAGCATAGAGAACAAGAAGCAGATAGAGCGGCTTATGACTGAGGTGTCCCGCTTCAAGGTCGAATGAGGGGCAAAGATAGGAGGCGCTAGCCTAAAGCTGATAAATTGCTCGTCATGCGCTACAGGGCGCCGTTCATTTGGAGCGTACTATGAAATGACAACCGATCCCGCCTACGGGCCGATTGACGGGAAACCCGCGCTTATGACCGGTATGGCGGTTCCATGAAGGACATGCGTGGAATTCGCGGTTCGGGATCGATGCGCCGCCTTCGAACCGCTCCGCGGCCTGGCGCCTGCGGAGCGGCTGGCTGTCCCGCGCCGTTCGCGCCGCGATTATCGCCGCGATTATCGCCGCGATTCGACCGCCGTTCACCATGCCGTTAATGCGGCTCCCGCGCAACCGCCGCCGCTTGTTGGCATCGCCGGAACCGGCGTTGCCCGCTATACAAACCCTATCTGATTCAAGTAAAATACCCCCATGAGCAGATTTTGGAATTCAAGGACGCGGGGGCTTTCCCCGTATGTACCCGGGGAACAGCCGCAACAGAGTGCGTACATCAAACTCAACACAAATGAAAACCCCTATCCGCCTTCGCCTGCGGCGCTTGATGCGATTAAACGCGCCGCGGACGAACGCCTGCGGCTCTATCCCGATCCCGCGTGCCGTGAATTTCGGGAGGCTGTGGCTGAACGCTGGCGAGTGAAGCCGGAACAGGTGTTCGCGGGCAATGGTTCGGATGAAGTCCTCGCCTTCGCTTTCGCCGCCTTTTTCGAGACGGAAGCGGGCGCCGCGCCGCGCCGCATCCCGCCGGTCTTGTTCCCTGACATCACCTACAGCTTTTATCCGGTTTACGCCCGGTTGTGGGGGATTCCCTGCGAATGTCCGCGCGTGAGAGACGATTTTTCCATTGACCACACGGATTTCCTTACGCCGTGCGGCGGCGTTGTGTTTCCAAACCCCAACGCCCCGACCGGCGCCGCCCTGCCCAGAGAACATGTTCTCGCCATTGCGCGTTACCACGCGGAGCAAAACGCGGTTGTCATCGTTGACGAGGCGTACGCCGCCTTCGCCGCCCCGCGCCTTTCCGTCATAGATCGCATAGCGGAACATCCGAACCTGCTCGCGGTTCACACGCTCTCAAAGTCCGCGTCTCTGGCCGGCTTGCGGCTCGGCTTTGCCGTGGGATCTGAGGAGCTTATCGAGGGTCTATGCCGCGTCCGTGATTCCTTCAATTCCTATCCGGTTGACCGCATCGCCCTTGCCGGCGGCGCCGCGGCGGTGCGGGACGCCGCGTACTACGAGGAGACGACGCGCAAAATCATTGCGACGCGGGATCGGGTGTCCGCGGCTCTTGTTGAAAAGGGCTATACCGTGACGCCTTCAAGCGCCAATTTTCTCTTTATACGGCATCCGGCGCTGTCCGGCGCCGAATTCTTTACAAGACTGCGTGAGGCGGGCATACTGACGCGCCATTTCAACACAGGCCGCATCGCGGACTTTATCCGCGTCAGTATCGGATCCGACGCTGATATGGATGCGTTTCTGACGGCGTGCGCAAAGGAGATGGTATGATAATAATTGCGGGCGGCGAATTTGACGCCTATTGGAAGAGCCAGACGGTCAGCGGCGGCGGCGTTGCCGGGCGCGTGGATCGCGACGTGCGGCGCGGCGTGCGGCGCATCATTGACGAGGTGCGGCGGCGCGGGGACGCGGCGGCGCGGGAGTTTACGGCTCAATTTGATCACACTGTTCTTGAACGGTTTGAAGTCCCCGGCGGCGCGATGGATGCGGCGTTTGAAAGGCTCCGTGCGACCGATACGGAATTGGCGGCTGCGCTGGAAATGGCGAGGGATAACATCCACCGGTTCGCCGTTGAGCAGAGAAAGCAGTTTTTTGATTTTGAATGTGAGATTGCGCCCGGGGTGATTGCGGGGCAGCGGGTGATTCCGGCGCAAAAAGCCGCGATCTACGCGCCGGCGGGACGGTTCCCGCTGATATCCTCGGTCTTGATGGGCGTTGTGCCGGCGCTTGCCGCCGGTGTGGAAGAGGTGTTCGTCGCGTCACCGCCCGCCCAGGATGGGAGCGGCTTGCCGGATTGGCGGATTCTGGCGGCTGTCCGCATTGCAAGCGGCGTCCGCAATGCGAGTATCCGCGCCGCGGCTGTCCGCGCGTTTGCCATAGGCGGGGCGCAGGCGATAGCCGCGCTTGCCTTTGGAACGGAGACCATTCCTCGCGCTGATGTAATCGCGGGTCCCGGCAACAAGTACGTGGCTGTCGCCAAGCAACTCCTGTTTGGGGAAGTCGGCGTTGACTTTGTGGCGGGTCCTACGGACGTGCTTGTCATCGCCGGACCGGATGCAGACCCTGACGTCATCGCGGCGGACATGATCGCCCAAGCTGAACACGATCCGGATGCCCGCGCCCGCGTCCTCGCGCCGGACGCGGAGATAGCCGGGCGTATCGTACAGGCGGTTGAAAAGCGGAGCGGCGCTTCTGCGGGGACAGCGCGGGCTTCGCTTGATGCCGGCGGTCTCATCATCACGTACGCGGATGAAGGCGAAGCGGCGCGCATAGCGAACATCATCGCGCCCGAACACCTTGAACTGCAATGCGGCGATGAAGCGAATAAACGTCTCCTCCCGCAACTGAAAAATTACGGGGCGCTCTTTATCGGCGAGAAAGCCGCCGAAGCGCTCGGCGACTACAGCGCCGGAACAAACCACACGTTGCCGACATCAGGTTGCGCCCGTTTCACCGGCGGTCTTTCCACGAGGCATTTCCTCAAAATCGTCACCACCCTGCGCTGTACTGAAGGCGCGGGCTATGCGCCGGTCGTAAAAGCCGCCGAGACCATCGCTCGCGCCGAGGGGCTTGCAGGACATGCGGAAAGCGCGAAGATGCGGCTGAGGCGCTGAACGGCGTTGCCGGACGCGACAGCATTGCCTTCCATTCCTTGACATCTCCTGCGTTTTGTTGTATTATGGCGCCAAGAGGCTATAATGACTGATGGAGATATACTAACCATAGAAGAAGTGGCAAAGTACTTGCGAGTTTCAGAACGCACGGTGTACGATTGGGCGCAGAAAGGCGAAATTCCGGCGGGAAAAATTGGCGCCATCTGGCGATTTAAACGCATTGATATAGAGCGGTGGGTCAACGACCGGCTTTCCGCCAAGCCGCCAAAATCAGACGCGGTGCATGTTGAGGCCATTATTTCTCCTGACCGCATTATTTTTCTTGATTATTCAACCAAGCGGGACGCTCTTTCCGCGCTTGCGGACAACCTCGCCCTTGCCCCGCAGGTAAAAAACCGCCAAGAATTGATAGCTGAAATAGTAAAGCGCGAAGAGCTTATGAGCACCGCCATAGGAAGGGGCATTGCCATTCCCCATGTACGGCTTGCTTCCGTGACGGATCTGGTGGCTTCCGTGGGCATAAGCCGTACTGACATCATTGATTTTCAGGCGTTGGATGATGAGCCGGTGCGTCTCCTGTTTATGATTGCGGCGTGCTACAATCAGCACACGTACTATTTGCAAACCTTGTCTTTTTTCAGCAACCGCTTCAAAGACAAGCGCCTGCGCGACGAGCTTCTCGCAACTGAAACGACGCGGCAGGCGTACGCCCTCTTGACGGCTATCCCGCCGGCATAGTCGCCTGCGCAACCGCGCCGCTACCAGTCAAATTTGAACGCCGCCTTTTCCGCATACTTCCTATCGGGAGTGTAGATGCATGAAGGGAACTGAGGCTTGTTCGGCGAATCTGGAAAATGCTGGGTCTCAAGGCAAAAGCCGGCGTGTTTATTGTATACGGAGCCGGATTTCCCCGCTATGTTGTGCAGGTAGTTGCCAGTGTAGAATTGGATGCCGGGCTGGGTTGTGAATACGCGCATGATTCTGCCCGATGCGCGTTCAAACACTTCGGCTGCGGGACGCAGTTTGCCTGGGATCCCGGTTATCACGTAGCAGTGATCATAGCCGGCTCGCCCGCTAGCCGCGCCGGGCGCCGTTTTGTCTATGTCCATGCCGATAGGTTTCCACAGTCTGAAGTCAAAGGGCGTAAGCTCCACCTTCGCCACCTCGCCGGTCGGGATGCTATGTTCATCAACAGGGAGATATTCGGACGCATGGATGATCAACTCGTGGGAAAGCGTATCGCCGCGCCCTTCGCCCGCAAGGTTGAAGTAGGCGTGGTTGGTGAAATTCACCGGGCTCGGGGCGTCTACCGTGGCTTCGTAGATGACCGCCATCTCGTTTGAGTTGGTGAGGCCATAACTCACCGCGGCATTGAGGTTTCCGGGAAAACCTTCGTCATTGCTCGGGCTATTCAATTCAAATCGGACGTACACTCCGCCTTTATCCTCGTATTGTTCCGCGCTCCAGACCTGCCTGCCGAAGTTTTTTAATCCCGCGTGGAGGCAGTTTTCCCCGTCGTTTTTGAATAGAGTGTAGGTCTTGTCATCAATTGTGAACCGCGCGCCGCCGATACGGTTGGCGAAGCGTCCTATGGTGGCGCCGAAAAACACCGGATCCGCGGCATAGCCGCTCAACGTTGAGTAGCCGAGGAGGATGTCCGCAACGCCGGTCTTGCGGGACGGCGTATAGAGGGACGTGAGCGTCGCGCCCAGCGTACTGATAGACAGCGTTATATCTCCGGACGACAGCGTATAAAGTTCGACCTTCTTTCCATTGGAAAGCGTTCCGAAAGGTTTCTTGTTGATTTTCATGGGAAAAGTATACCACAAAATGAAACGTTGTAAAGCGAAAAGTGAAAAAAGTTTATACGCGGCGCCTGGTTTTCCGCTCCGTGTCGCAACGAACTTTCGCTGCGAAAGTTCGCGCTTTCATAATCCGTATCCGTCCGCCAAAATCAGAATGGATGATGAGAAAATCGCCGCGATTATGCCGAAAAGCAGTAGCAACGCATAGACGGCGACGCCTCCGATATAACGAAATCTGCCGGAAGCGAACATCAATAATGTGCAAAAAATGCCAATCGCCGATGAGAACGCAAGGCAAACGCCGGCTGTCGCCAGCAAACTGAGCGTCATTCGCTCTGTCTTGTCCATAAAACTTTGCGTATTGCCTAAAATATAGAGCAGGAGCAGGAGAGCGCACATCACAAAAAAGAAGAATGAAATCCGTTTCATAAGAATAATGACAACGGGTTTCCGTATCGGTCTAGTAATTTTCATCTTTTTATAGTATACTCCAACTCTGTCTTTGCGGTAAAGGCGTTTTCATGTTTTAAAGCGTCAGTAACTATTGCAAACCGTTGTTTGTTGTCATGGTATAGCTTTTACAGGAGTCAATCAATGAGGAAGGCTCAAGCCTTTTTGTTTTTATGCTGTTTGTTGTTTTTTTCCGGCTTATGCCGCGGTATGATCGTATACGCCCAAGAAGAAGAATCGGACGAAGACGCCGAAGAGGAAGTTCCCTTCGATGAGTATGAAGGCATAATGCCGTCCTTGTATTCAAGCGGCGAACAGATGCTTTCTTTTACCGTTGGGGCTGTCATTCCCCTTTTTTACACTAACAGCGACGGAACCGCGCTAAACGGCGGTACAAATATAAATGTGGGCGGAGGGGGCTATTTGTCGTACAGTTATTTCCTTGCCCCGCATTTTTTTGTGGGCGGCGAAGCCGGCGGCGCGTTTGCGGGAACCATTGGTGAAAATATGCTGTACATTGTGCCTTTCGGCGTACGTGTGGGGTATCAATTCACTTTCTCCATTAAAAATCTGAGGTTTGAGATCCCCGTCTCCCTTACGCTCGGTGGAGTCACCCAAAAGTACCTTGAAACCGATTATTTCGGCTTGTTTCTGAAACCTACGGTTTCCGGGTTTTTCCGTTTAAATCCGGATTGGTCTTTCGGTCTGAATGCCGGGTGGCAGCTTATTCCTCAATGGACAAAAGAATCCAGAAAAGACATGATCGGACACTTCCTTGAAGTGTCGTTATCTGCGCGTTTCCATTTTTAGGATGATGCATGAGCCTTTTCCAAAAGGCGAACTTCCTGTTTGATGAAAAAGGCTAAATTTGAGGGTATATGAGATATGAAAATTAGAGCTATGGCAGGTGTTCTTGCCGCTTTTTTGTTTTTTTCCTGCGATCAATCTCCGATATTTTATGCGATTTATCAGGAAGTGGAACCAAAGGATCCGAGAGTTAAGGGGAATCCCACCAATATGGTCGAATTAGATGAGATCATGTACGTTGCGAGCCGGTTCGGAAAGTATGTTCACCGTTACGGCAATGGCGAATGGATCTCCCCCATAGCTTCGCCCGGCGGGAGGAACATTATGGAATTGGAGACTGACGGGAAATCTCTCTATGCGCTTGCCGGAGATCCGCTTGGTAAGACGGAAGTGTACGTCAAGAAGGATGATGACGCTTGGGATCCGATTCGCTTTGATGCAAGCGGCGTTATACAAACTATATGCGGGGCGGGGGACGCTAACGGGGGGTATCTATTCGCCTCAACTGAAGAAGGGTTGTTTTCCTACCAAACGGGCGGCGAAGAGTTTTCTTCCGAATCCTTGTTGCCGGATCTTCCAAAAGAAGACATAGTAAAAGGCGCGGCGCGTTTGGATGGGATGTACTATGTGGCGATTGTTAATAAAGGCATTTATACCTTTGACGGAGCATCCTTGTCTGCGGAGCCTGTCGACGGAACCGCCGGCAAACCCATTGTCGGGATACGCGTTGCCGGTAATAGAATCGTGGCGGTCAGCAGGTATCCGAGCGACGGGGCCGGCTCCCTTTTTTACGGTGACTCCTCTGGTTTCACTGAAGTGAATAAGGGCGTCGCCTTTTCGGGCGCAATGGGAATATGGCGCAATCCGGATAATCCTACACAATCTCTCCTGCTTGTAGGCATTCAGTCCCAAACTTATTCAACGGTTAACGGTTACCGGGAAATTTTACTTGGCGATGACGGGTCTTTGGATGTCAATTCACTTGGTTTGAGAACGCCCGGAGACTCCTCCGAGGTTTCCACCGTATCAAGCGCCGACAGGTATACATCTACAATGGGGTTGCGCGTTGCGACAGCCTTGTATCAGGCGCCGGACAACACGCTTTTCGCTTCCACCATGAAAAACGGACTCTGGTCGTATAGACGTGACGTCTGGAACGCTGAAGAGTGAGGCGTCCCGCTGAACGAGCTTTTCAGCGCGGCGAATCGCGCCGCAGGCCCCCTTGCCGACCGTATGCGTCCCCGTACGTTGGACGACATCATTGGACAGGATCACATCGTGGGACAGGGGCGGCTTTTGCGCCGCGCTATTCAGGCGGACAGAATTTCCTCGCTTATCTTTTACGGTCCGCCGGGAACCGGCAAGACGAGCCTCGCCCGTGTCATCGCCAACACCACAAAATCCACATTTGAAAGTCTCAACGCGGCGCTTGCCGGCATCAAAGACGTGCGGGAAGCCGTTGATCGGGCGACCGAACGCAGAAACCTTTACGGTACGCGGACGATTCTTTTTGTGGACGAGGTTCACCGGTGGAACAAGGCGCAGCAAGACGCGCTCCTCCCCTGGGTGGAGAATGGCGTCATCATTCTTATCGGCGCGACCACTGAAAATCCGTTCTTCGAGGTGAACCGCGCCCTGGTAAGCCGGAGCCGCATTTTCCAACTCAAATCCCTTGACAAGGAAGGGCTTTTTGAAACGGCGCGGCGCGCCTTGGCGGACAAAGAACGCGGCTATGGCGCGTGGCGGGTGACGTTTGAAGAAGGCGCGTTGGATCACCTCGTGGAAGTGGCTGGCGGAGATGCGCGGAGTCTCCTCAACGCGCTTGAGCTTGCCGTTGAGACCGCGCCGTCCGTGTGGCCGCCTCCTGAAAACGCCGTAATTTACGTGAGCCTTGAGGCGGCGGAACAGAGCATACAACGCCGGGTCGTGCTGTACGACCGCGACGGCGACTATCATTTCGACGCCATCAGCGCGTTTATCAAGAGCGTACGGGGTGGCGACCCTGACGCCGCGCTGTACTGGCTTGCGAAAATGGTGAAAGCCGGGGAAGATACGTCTTTTATTTTCAGGCGCATGATCATCTTGGCGAGCGAAGACATAGGGTTGGCCGATCCGCACGCCCTTTCAGTGGTTGTTTCCTGCGCTGAAGCCTTTGATCGCGTCGGTTTTCCCGAAGGCAATTTCCCCCTCGCCCACGCCTGCCTCTACCTAACGACCGCGCCCAAGTCCAACTCGACGCTGGCTTTTTTTGACGCCATGAAGGAAGTCGAAAAGGAACACGCCGAAGTGCCGAACCACCTGCGGGATGCGAACCGCGACAGCGAAAGTTTTGGTCATGGGGAAGGCTACCTGTATCCGCACGCTTACCGCGATCATTGGGTTGCGCAACAGTACCTGCCTGCGGCGCTGAAGGGAAAAACGTTTTACACGCCCTCAACGGTTGGCTACGAGGGCAAAATTCGGGAAGAAACGCTTCGCAAGCGGGAAATCCAAGCGGCAGTCTTACTCGACGGCGACAAGCGCGAGGATGTACTTACATGGTCGGCGGTGTCAAAGGGCAGAGAAGGCTGGTTCAAGCGGCTTTCCGGCGGCAGAAGCGCCTTGCTCCTGCGGGACAGGGATCTTATTCTGGGGCAATGTTCGATTCAGCGCCACAGCCGTATCCTTATCGTCCATGCGGAGGACGGCCTCCTCCTTTGGGAAGCCCTCCGCCGCGCGCCGGAAGGCTTGTCTGCGGCCTGTGTGCGTGATGAAGCGGCGAAGTCCGCCCTGCTCGGCTACGCATCGATCCTTGACGAGACCGAACGCCCCCTCATACGGACAGGCGGCGCCCCCTCGCCGGGCGAAGCCGAAGCCGCGTTTTCCTGCACACAGTTTGACTATATCCTGACACGCGAACCGTGGCGGCAGACCGGCGGCGGCGCGGGAGTTTTCACCGAGTTTGCGCAAAAATGCCGCAAGTTGCTTGCCCCAACAGGCGTTATCGTCGTCCTGCAATCCCCGCCCGCGCTCGGCGGAAAAATTTTTCCTATCCTTGAGGCGGAAATCGAAGGGATTCTGCCGGAGGCACCGGAAACGCCAAAGATGGTGCAAAAACTCGCCGAAGCGGAGTGGGCGTTTTTTACCTCTGAGGGAAACAAACCGGAACTGCTCTGGAACGCCCAAACTCTCGAAGCCGCTTTCACGGAAGCCGGGTTCTCCGTGTCCATCTCGCAGGTTGATCAAAAAGAAGAGCGTCTCCTTACGGAGCGCGATGTGGCGGCATGGTTCAGCAAGGAAAAATCAAGCTGGGGCGCGTTCATTGCGCGGGAATTGGGCGATGAAGCCTTTTACAATATAAAAAGAATGCTTTCCGAGCGGGCGAAACGGGGGCCGGTTGAATGGAAATGGAAAAGTCTGCTGTTGAAAGCGGCGTTTTAAGATGCGGTTTTATAGCGGCAAGAGATAAGGCCGTTCCAAAAACTCCGCCGGGCGCGTTGTGGAACAGCCTTAAATATACAGAAACGATCTGTTGATTTTTTTATTGATGTGATATAATATAAATTCCTTTAGGGGGGAGTTTTAATAGTCTGCGCCCGGCGCGCGTTGCGGTTCCTAGCAGCCTGTCGCATTTGTAGTTTTTGCGCCATTTTATACCGTAAAAACCACGATTATTGGGCTTCTGCGAACCTTTGGTTCGATGGCAGTTTGCAAGGTAAAAAACCGTTTTTAAGGCGATTTTTGGAGATTTTATGCGCGAAGCGCGACAAACTGCTAGGGGGGACGGTTTGAGCGGAGGAAATACGCCGTCCCGCCTTTAAGGATTTGGGAGGGGGAAAAATGGAGTATTTTGTTGAACAAGCGTTGAATTATACAGAATGCCTCAATAAAATCAGGATGAAATACGGTGAAAGGGTGACGATTCTTTATCACAAAAACATTCGTATTGGGGGTATATTTGGTCTTTTTGCTAAAGATGGAGTGGAGATCACCGGATTTACCGCAAACAATTACGCGAAAAATCTGAATGTCGCGACGCCCGCTTCCAGCATACTTTCTGCTTCGGAGCCTAAAAAACCGCTTGATTTTAACGAAGAAAAAAAACGGCTCGTTGAAATGGGGAGCGCTGTAAAAAAAGAAGATCCGACTCTGATGAAAGTTCTGGAGGAGATGAAGTCCATAAATGAGAAATTGAACCATAACGGCGGAGTTTCCGCTCGCGCCGAGCAAGCGTCTCATTCTACGCTCGTCCGTCTGCGTGAGGCGCTTGCGCTCAATGATTTTTCGCAAAGTTATATTCAGAACATTATTGAACGGTGCAAGAAAGAAATCTCCCTTGAAAGCCTCAATGATTACGATGCTGCGCAGGATAAGGCGCTTGAGTGGATAGGCGAGACTATCCTCATTTATAAAGAAGCGAAAATCTATAAAAGACCGCGTATCATGGTGTTAGTGGGACCTACAGGCGTTGGAAAGACCACAACCATCGCCAAACTCGCGGCTATTTACGGGATAGGAACCTCGGTCAAACCGCCTGTTTCGGTGCGGATGATAACCATTGACGCATTCCGCATCGGCGCGAAAGCCCAGATCGAAGCGTACGGCAACATCATGGAACTGCCCGTCTCCTATGTTGAGGATTATGACGAGCTAAAAAGAACAATAGCTCAATATTCTGATGATGTTGATCTTATTTTGGTCGATACTATAGGAAAGAGTCCGCGTGATTCTGTTAAACTGGGCGAGATGAAGCAACTTCTGGATGCGTGCGGACCTCATGCGGAGGTGCATCTTGCCGTTGCGGCGACGACAAAATCAAGCGATATAAAAGAAATTCTGCGTCAATTTGAGCCTTTTAATTACCGTTCCGTGATCATCACTAAATTAGACGAAACTATACGCATAGGCAATGTGATAAGCGCGATCTCGGAAAAAGGGAAGTTGGTGTCGTATATAACGGACGGGCAAAAGGTGCCGAGCGATATTCAAACGGCGTCGGTGGTGCGGTTCCTCATCAATCTGGAAGGGTTTCATGTTAAGAGATCGAAGATTGAAGAGCGTTTCCCGTGCAATGTCGCGGAGCAGATACAATGGAAAAATAGGCTCTAGTTACATCTATGGCCGCTTTTTCAAAATTTGCCGCCCTAGTGTTGCGTTTTGAAACGGCCTTTTATATAAACAAGGATTGTTAAGAGGATTGTCATGGAAGATCAAGCGGAAAAACTACGTGAACTAATGCGGAAGAGAAGCGAGAATTCGGCGTCAACTGCGGAGAAAGTTCAGCCGGTTAAGACGTGGGAGCAGAAAAAGACCCGCGTCATCACCATTAGCAGTGGAAAGGGTGGTGTTGGGAAGACCAATGTCTCGGTAAATATGGCTATCGCCTATGCTAGGCTTGGCAAGAAAGTGGTTGTCATGGACGCCGATTTGGGGCTTGCCAATGTGAACGTTATGCTCGGTCTTGTTCCTAAATACAACCTGTATCATGTGATGCGCAAGCAAAAAACCATGAAAGAGATTTTGGAAGAGACCGAATACGGCATCTCCATTGTCGCGGGCGCCTCCGGGCTTTCCAAGATTGCGAATCTTACGGAAGACGAACGGGAAAATTTTATCAATGAGCTTACCACCCTTGCCAATGTGGATATTATCATCATTGATACAAGCGCAGGCGTCTCCAAGAATGTGCTGGACTTCATCGTTGCGGCGAATGACGCGATTATCATTACGACGCCGGAACCGACCGCGATCACGGACGCCTATGGCATTACCAAAATAATCGCCACCGAAATGGTGAACAAGGCTGGGCTTGGGATCGGGCTGAAACTCGTGGTGAACAGGGTGAAAAGCGCCGAAGAAGCGAAAAAGGTCGCGGAGCGAATGATCAGTATTGCCGGTCAGTTTTTGAACCTCAAGATAGAGTACCTTGGTTTCATTTACGATGATTCAGTGGTTTCTCAAGCCGTATTGAGGACCAAGCCCTTCACGGTTATCGATCCCAAGAGCAAGGCGTCGCTCTGTGTGCAGCATCTTGTGGAGCGCATGGATAAAACCGAAGTCCGGCATGAGAGCGGCGGTTTTGCTGTTATGATGAAACGGTTTTTCAACCGTACATGAGGTGAAAAATGCATGTAAAAACAAGCGGCGGCATTGCGGGTGGAGCCTTTCTTCTATCCTTTCTCATTGGACTTATTGGCGGAGCGGGTTTTCCGATGCTCCTTGTGCGCGCTCCTGTTTTTGCTTTGGTTTCCTTTGTGTTGTCAGAAGTTATTCATCTGGTTGTGGAACGTTTTTTGATTTATTCGCCGGTTGCCGCGGGTGAAGAGGCGTTGCCAGCCGGTTCCCATGTGGATATTTCTGTAGAAGACGCTTCAAGCGCGGAGCCATCCGAAACCGTCGCCATCTTGGATATAGCGGCGTCTGACGGCACAGAGGTTGCGGAGGCCGCCGCGAAAACTTCGGCGGAGTTCGAAACGGCTTCCGATGAATTTTTGGATAAAGCGTCGCTGGTGGGCGTATTGCCCATAAACGGAGCGCTGGATGAAGATGCCAAAAACGTCCATGCTGAAACAGCCGACGGCGTTGCAAGCGGCGCTGATTTTGCGGGCGAGTTGGCGGCGGACTCACCGGCAGGAGATTCAGCGGCGTTCGGCGCGATGGAGACGCTTTTTCCGAATACAGCCATGCCGTTGAAGGACGTGAAGTTGCCCGATATGGAAAGTACGTCCGACGCTTTTGTTGAAAAAAAAAAGGAGTTGTTTGAGCCGCCTACCTGGAAGCAGACGGGGAAGTCAAGTGAAGCTTTGGGAAAGAATTATGATCCCGCAAAAGTTGCGAATGCGATAAAAACTTTATTACAACAAAAATGAGGGTGATGATGGGGAATATCCCTCTTGAGCGGAAAACGGAAGATGAGCTTTGGGTTGAGTACCGTAAGACGAAAGATCCAAAAATTCGAGAATCTTTTATTAAGCAATATGCGCCGTTGGTAAAATACGTAGCAGGCAGAGTTGCGGTGGGGATGCCTCCTACAGTGGAGTTTGATGATCTTGTTGGGTTCGGTGTTTTCGGTCTTTTGGACGCTATTGACAAATTCGATCCGAAGAAAGGCGTTAAGTTCAAAACATACGCCGTTACCCGTATCCGTGGCTCTATTATTGATGAGCTTCGTTCGATAGACTGGGTTCCACGTTCGGTGCGGCAGAAAGCGCGGGAAATTGAGAACGCTATAGGCGCGCTTGAGGCTCAGCTTGGCAGGGTTGCGACGGATCGGGAGATTGCGTTGTCGCTTGGGCTTAAAGAAGACGAGTATCTCAAGATATTGACGAAAACAACGTCAACTACCATGCTTTCTTTGAGCGACGTGTGGTTTTCCGGCGACGAGAACGACAAAGTTTCCATTGGAGAAAGCATTGAGGCTCCTTCCAGCCTTAACCCCGATGTGATAACCGAGAAAGCCGAGTCTAAACGGGTGCTTAAAGAATATATAAAAGAGTTGTCAGACAAGGAGCAAAAGATACTTGTGTTATACTATTACAAAGGCTTGACGCTTAAAGAGATTGGACAGGTTTTGAGCGTCACCGAGTCCAGAGTGTCGCAGCTTCACTCAAAGGCAATAGTTCACCTGAGAGCTAAATTAACCAATGCGCGGAAAGGTCTTTTATAGGAAGACGTAAAGTTGCAAAAAGGTAGCGCACCCTGTACCTTGCTAAAGGAGGCAGCCGTGATAGATTTTGTCAAACTGCAACAGTTGATGAAAGAACAGCTTGAAATTGATAGAGAAATTCGTATTGTCAACGCCGAAGGTCAGACATTGGATGCCGCTCTTAGGGAAGCGTCCACCCTGCTCGACATTCCGATGCGCCGCATTGAGTATGAAGTGATCGAACGGGGCTTCGGAGGCATTTTCGGCGCTGGAAGAAAAGAATGGAAGATCAAAGCTTACGGCAAAGTTTTGATGCGGGAGGCGAATGTCAGCGCCGGCAGCGCGGACGCTGGTGAGAAAGCTGTCGCATTGGTTGCGAAGAACGTGGACGGAGAAGTGTTTGTCCGGTTAAACTCCAGCGGAGTGTTGCTTAAAGTAAATCCCTCTATTGGATCGGGCAGACCCGCCACTGAAGCGATGGCGATGCTGGCGCTCAACGACCGGTCTGTTAAAGATATTGACGTGAATATGGTGCGCGCTGTTGTCGAACATGCCGAAGGCGTTTATGTAAAGGTCGGAACCTTTAACCGCAACTACAGCCATGACAGCAACATACGGGTTGAAATCATGGATAATGACATGAAAGCTTTTATAATCGTGGAGCCTGCGGGCGTCAATGGTTGCGATCTTTCTGAGGACGTTATCGTCAATTTTTTGCATAAGAACCATATAGTGTACGGCATCAAAAACGACGTTATAGCGCAGTTTGTGGATCACCCCGTCTATAAGACGCCGACTTTAGTTGCGGAAGGGATAAAAGAAGCCAATGGACGAAACGCTTATATAGAATATAAGTTTGAAACAAATCCAAATAAGATGCATCTGAGGCAAAGCCGCACCGGTACGGTTGATTTTAAGAATATTCAGCTTATCCAGAACGTAATTGAAAATCAACCCATTGCCGTAAAAATTCCGGCTGAAGAGGGGAAAAAAGGAAGAACAGTTAAAGGCGAGTTTCTTCCCGCAAAAGACGGCGTGGACATTTCGTTGCCGCTTGGGAAGAATGTACATGCGGACAAAGACGGCATGGTGATTTTTGCCGACATTAGCGGACAGGTCATGCTCGCCAACGGCGTTATCAATGTTGAGCCGGTATTTCTGGTAGAAGGCAATGTGTGCCTCAAGACTGGAAACATCATTTTCTTAGGCACCGTCGTGATTACTGGCAATGTGGAAGACGGTTTCTCTGTAAAAGCTGCCGGAAACATTGAGATAAGAGGTACCGTTGGGTGCGCCGAAATAGAAGCGGAAGGCGACATCAGCGTCGCCCAAGGCATAACAGGGAAGACGACCGGTCATGTGAAGGCGGGAGGATCCATATGGGCGCGTTTTATAGAAAACGCTATTATTGACGCAGGCGACATGGTGGTGGTGTCTGACGGCATCATCAACTCACAGGTGGACGCCTACAAGCGGATCGTGTGCCAGGGCAAACGCGCCCGCATCGTGGGCGGAAAGCTCAGAGCTTCCGAGGAGATCAACGCGCAGATCATAGGCACTTCAAGCGGCGGCACTGAAACGATCTGTGAAGTGGGCATCGATCCTAGTATAAAGGAAGCCCTTGAGGAGTTGGCGTTTGATAAGGAGCGTCATAAAAAAGAACTTGAAAGCGTACAAGCCGAAATGCAGATGCTCATCAACATAAAAACCCAGAGAAAAAGCCTCCCCGAAGACAAGGAATTCCTTCTGAATGAACTTATGGATCAGAGAAACAATCTAATCTCTGAATTGCAGGATATTGATAAAAAAATAGACCAGAAACAGGAGGAACAGAGCGGCATCAAGACGCGGGGGCGTGTTTCCGTTGCGAACGTAATATACCCAGGCGCTAAAATCGTTGTTCGTGATGTTGTTGAGTCTATACGCAACCAATACCGGGCTGCAACCTTTATCTTGGAAAATAATCTTATTCGTGTTGTTAAATATGAAGAGCCTGACAAAGATGCGAAGAGGGAGTTCGAGTTCGTGGATGAGTGAGGAACAATGGCAATTCAACCTCTTGATCTACAGATTATGTTTACTCAAATTGACTCGATTGGGAAATCACAGGCTGTGCAAAAAGAAGGTCTGGTCATACAGCAATCCTTGCAAAACCTCAAAAAACAGGAAAGAACCGAAGCGGATATTCAAGCGGTAAACGAGTCTCAGGATATCGGCGAAGGAGCGGGAGCGATACATGATCGCGGTTCGCGCAAATTTTCTGGAAAAGATGGAGAGCGGCGTCATGATAAAGAGCGGAAAGAAGACGCCGCTCCTAAATTGTGGGATCCTCAATTAGGGAAAAATGTCGATATAAGCGGGTAACATGGATAGCGGCACGATTATTTCTATCATGAGTCTTGGTTTATGCGCGTTGTTTTTTATATATTGCAACGCATATATAAGGCGTAGAACCGGACAGGAACGTATTCTGGCGGAATTCAAGGAAGAGGTGTCAAAACTGATCGCCGAAATAGATGTTGCGACGGATCGTGATGCGACGCTCATTGAAGACAGGATCAAGACGATCAAGGCGTTGTTAGACGATGTTGACAAACGAATTTTGCTGTACGATCAGGAACTGGCGAAACGCCGCGCCAATGAGGACGCCTACGCCGAACTTGGGCGCAAGCGGCTTGTGGAAGCGCGCGTCAATGCGCATACGCTGGATTCGGCGGTACAGAACGGCGGCGGCGCGGCGCCAGTCCGCGAAATGAGCGTTCAACCTGTACTCAAAAAGGAACAACACGCTGGAGGCGGCGCTTTAAATGGCGCCGAAAAAGATAGTGATGATAAAGAGTGGAGAAAAGAGCGGGAAGAGCCGCCCGCGATTCACAGCGCCGCGACGGAACAAAAGCCCGTACTTGAACAGATTGCGGAATTATCCAGGGCGGGTTTTTCTCCCAATTTGATAGCGACTCGGCTGGGTATGAGTATATCTGAAATCGAGCTTGCCATAGCTATTGCCGAACAGCGTTCATAACTCGTGAAGAAAGCGTCTTTTCCCCTCGCCGCAGTCTTTTCTCTATTCTCTAAAAAGGTTGTGGTTTCATTCAAACCTCTGGATGCGGCGGTGGCGCTTCTTTCGTTGGGAGCGGTTGTTTTTTCGAGTTTCACCGTTTACGCAAAGCCGCATGACAACGCGCAGGTGAGTGTCCGCGGACAAGACGGCGCGTGGATATTCCCTTTGGACGCGGAAGACACCGCAACAGTTTCCGGACCCTTGGGAGACACCGTGGTGGCGATTCATGGCGGTAAGGCGCGGGTGCTGTCGTCCCCGTGCCGCAATCAGACATGCGTCGCCCAAGGAGAGATCAACACTCCCGGTCAGTGGATAGCGTGCCTGCCGAACAATGTTTTTGCCGTCATAGAAAGTGGCGAAAAAGACCAGGAAGGGCTTGATGCAAGCGCATGGTAGTATAGGGCGGGCATCCAAGCCGGTCGCTTTATTGGGCGCCCTGTGCCTTTTTCTTTCTTCCATTGAATACATGATCCCAAAGCCGCTCCCCTTCATGCGGATTGGCATTGCGAATTTGCCATTGATGCTGGCGCTGGATACGCTTGGATGCGGCGATTTTTTTTTGCTTGTACTGATTAAGATTCTGGGACAGGCGCTGGTTACGGGTACGCTTTTCTCTTATGTCTTCCTTTTTTCACTTGCCGGAACCATATTTTCAGCGTCTACGATGTTTTTCCTGCGCCGGTTATGCGGCGACCGCATCGGGTTTATTGGAATAGGCGTCGCGGGAGCCATGTTTTCCAATCTAAGCCAACTCTTTTTGGCGTCTTTCTTTGTATTTGGAAAAGGCGTCGTGTATATCGCGCCGCTGTTTTTAGGAGCGGGGCTTGTCACCGGCGTGTGTTTGGGCGTGGTTTGCGAACATTTTGCCGGTACATCCACATGGTATGCGGAAGTCAAGCGCGGCGCCACGCCGCGTATTTCTGAGTGAACGCGCCGCTAGACTGTCAGCGCGACGGCCGCTAAAACTGCCGGCGCAACGCTATGCCAGCCGCTGTTCCGCCGTATCTTTACAAGACAGCCGTTTTCCTCTATACTGCATCCATGAAAATTGCATTAACAGGTATAAAACCTACTGGTATCCTGCATATCGGCAACTATTTTGGGGCTATACAACCGGCTTTAAAATTGGCTGAAGAATACGACGCCCGTTATTTTATAGCGGATTATCACGCGCTCAACATCGTAAAAGACCCCAAGAAACTGCGGTCAAACGCTCTGGAGGTGGCGGCGGGCTGGCTTGCCTCCGGTCTTGATCCGAACAAGGTTGTCTTTTACCGGCAGAGTTCTGTTCCTGAGACATTTGAGCTTGCCACCATCTTAATGGCGTTCACCAGCAAGGGGCTTATGAACCGCGCCCACGCATATAAAGCGGCTGTTCAGGAAAACCTTGAAAAGAACGATGATCCTGACGCGGGAGTGAATATGGGGCTTTTTACGTATCCGGCGCTTATGGCCGCAGACATTCTGCTGTTTGATTCCGATGTGGTGCCGGTCGGGCAAGATCAGACCCAGCATGTGGAAATGGCGGCGGATATTGCGCAAGCCGTTAATTTCAATTATAAAAAAGATCTGCTCAAAATACCACGGGCGTTGATACAAGAGCATGTCGCGGTGATACCCGGTCTTGATGGACAGAAGATGAGCAAAAGTTACGGCAACACAATCCCGCTGTTTGCAAGCGAAAAACAGCTCCACAAACTCATCATGCGCGTCGTCACCAATTCCCAGATGGTTGACGAGCCGAAAGACCCGGATTCTTCGCAAATTTACCAGTTGTACAAGCTGTTTGCAGACGCTGAAGAACAAGCTGTTTTGGCTGAGCGTTACCGCGCGGGCGGCATGGGCTGGGGCGAGGCTAAGGAAGAGCTTTTCCGCGTGGTGAACCGAAAACTGACGCCGTTACGCAGCCGGTTTGAAGAAATCATGGCTGACGCTGAAAAGCTCGAAGCTATTCTTGCCGAAGGCGCTGGAAAAGCCCGATCCATTGCGAAAGAAACGATGAGAAGGCTCAGGGACGCCATAGGCATTAGGTAGCGGCGCCAAGTGTCCGCGCCGTCTGCTCCCGTCCGCCGGCGGCAGACCCGCAAGTGGATCTGCCGTGCAAACAGCCCCGTTATGCGCTATACCGCAAAATATTTTGAAAAAGGTTGATATAAGCGATGAAATAAGGTATGATTTATAACTATGAAAATTATTGTAATTGGGTTTATTATTTTATCATGCGTTTCTTTAGCGTTATATCTTTTTTTTCAAAAAAAGACATATTGATTTGTTTGATGAGAAGGCGATAGAGAAAATAAAGGGTTGTCATTATAAATTATTGGAAATAAAACGGAAAAGACGCGGGCATGGATTATTGCTAACGAATGCGGCGCCGTATAATGAACATCTATTGGAGGCGGAGCATCCAATTTCGAGGTTGCTTTTTCCACCGCACGATATTATAGAAGTGTACGGCGTACTAGATAATAAAGAATATTTATTATTTACAATAGATTGGTCAAAAGACAACGCTCACAAGATAAAAGAAGTTGTGAATAAATTGAATAAAGAAATTGGGGCGTGATTGATTCTATAGTGATTGTGTCTTGATAGCCGCTCTATTAAACTCGTTCGGTTGCCAACCGGGTTGCCAATCTTGCAATTTCTCACCGTTGCGAAATCGGGTTTTTTCATTAGACCGGATATATCCCCCTCACGGCGCCCTCATTTTTATAGCTTGCCGCGTTCCCGCGAAAATGATGCCGGCGTATGCCGCCGCGCAACCCTTGTTCGGGTTGCAAAACGTCGTCTGTTTGAAGGTTCGCAACCTACCGGCCGCAAACCTCTCGCTATAACCAAAACGTTATGCGATGCGCCGGGCGCCTGCCCGCATCAGCCGTTCGCATAAATGCGCCGCATTGAACGGGCTTTTATAGATTTTAACGATTGGGCAGGCTTTCATGGACCCGCATTGTCCGGTTTTTTATGGGGTCTTTTTCGTATATCGAACCTTGAAATACAACGGCGTTTTCAGTACAATGACGCTATGTTTATTATCACTGTAAGCCCCAGATTCGGAGATATTGACGGACTTGGGCATATCAATAACACCGTGCTTGCCGTATGGTTTGAACTTGCGCGCAACCCGCTGTTTCGGATTTTTGCGCCTGACCTGAACCTTTCTTATGAAACGTGGCCCCTTATAATGGCGCATACGGACTATGATTTTGTGGATCAGTTGTTTTTTCAATACGATGTTGAAATCCACACCTCTATAAGCCGCATAGGAACAAAGTCCTTCACCGTGTACCATGAGGCGTGGCAGGAAGGCAGGCTCTGCGCGAAAGGCAGCGCGGTTATTGTACACTACGATTTTGTTGAAAAACAGACGACCCCGATTCCTGATGATAAAAAACGGCTCCTGGAAGCCCATCTATATGCGCCCGAAATCCCGAAAGTGACGACGGCATAGGAGAAAATTGGGCTTTTCAGCGCATAAAATATGAAAAAACAGAAAAATTTTATATTCAGATGCTCAAATTGCGGGCATGAGGAACCCAAGTGGCTGGGGCGTTGCCCCGAATGCGGCGAATGGAATGTCCTGATTGAAGCCGCCTCCCCGGGTAGCGCCGACGTTGCGGCGGGCGTTTCACGCGGGCGCCATGTGAAAACGCCGCGTTCGTATCCCCTGTCATCGGTTGATCCGCAAGAAAGCGTCCGCATCTCTTCGGGCATCGCGGAGTTCGACCGTGTGTTGGGCGGCGGCATTATGAAGCGGGCGGCGATCCTCGTGGGCGGCGAACCCGGTATCGGGAAATCCACATTGCTTTTGCAGACCGCCGCCGCAGCGCGGACTCAAGGGCGCGTCCTTTACATATCCGGAGAGGAATCCGCCGGACAGGTGCGTATGCGTGCGGACAGACTCGGCGTCATGGCTCGCGGTGAGCGCGGGGGCGACCGCATTGAAATATGCTGTACCAGCGTACTGGAAGATATTGAAATCGTTCTTGAAGCCGTCCGCCCGGTTGTCATCATCGTGGACTCGGCGCAAACCCTGCATACGGATGCGGCGGGGTTGACGCCCGGCACGGTAAATCAGATGAAGTACTGTTCATGGGAATTGATTTCATGGGTGAAGGAACATGACGCCGTACTTTTTCTTGTGGCCCATGTTACCAAAGACGGCGCCATAGCGGGACCGAAAACTCTTGAACACATGGTGGATGCGGTTCTTTATTTTGAACAGAATGATGCGGATTGCAGATTCCTCCGCGCCGCGAAAAACCGTTTCGGCTCGGTTGACGAGATTGGCATTTTCACTATGGGCGAAAAAGGGCTGGCCACTGTCGAGGATCCCTCGCTGCTGTTTCTGGTAAGCCGCGAAGGAGAACTGCCCTCCGGTGTTGCGACCGCCGCAGTGTTGGAAGGCTCCCGCGCCCTGCTGGTGGAAATACAGGCGCTCACCGCGCCGGTAAAAGGCGCTGTGAGCCGGGTATTCTCCGACCGGGTGGATCAGGCGAGGGTGTCCCGCATTGCCGCCATACTGGAAAAACACCTGAATTTGCGGCTTTCCGATCAGGATCTCTACATCAATGTTGCGGGCGGCATTCGTATTGCCGAAGTCGGGGTTGATCTTGCCATTGCCGCGGCTCTGTACTCGGCGCGTACGGACATCCCGTTGCCCGTGAAAACGGCGATAGCGGGCGAACTCTCCCTTGCCGGCGAAGTGCGCCCTTTGCGCCGTTTGGCCGGGCGCGTCAAGGCCGGCCAAAGCCTTGGATTTGAAACGTTCATCGGTCCCGCGTCCGATGAGGCGAATTTCGAACTTACTGCGGTAAAGGACGTAAAGTCCGCCATACGGACGCTGTTTGCGCCTAATAGCGCGGCGCGCATGACGGAACGCAATTGACGGATTGATCTGGATTGTAGTATCATACCGACATGACTGTAGGACTTGGGCATGTTGCGATCCGCGCCCGTGATATTGAGAAAACCGTCGCTTTTTACCGCGATGTACTTGGATTTCCCGAAGCGTTCCGTATGTACGACTTGCCCGGAGGCGCTCTTGGCAGCGTGCATATCTACATTGCGCCGAATCAGTTCATTGAGATTTTCCCTGGCGAACGGAACGCTCAGTCTGAAAGCGAATCAAAGGCGGAAGCCATTGTGCGACCCATCGGGCTTGTACACATCTGTCTGACGTGCGGCGATATTGAGGAAGCGTTTCAGGAAGCGCGCGCTCGCGGCGCCCCCATTGATACGGAAATCAAAACCGGCGTCTCAAAATGCCTGCAATTCTGGACGCATGATCCGGACGGCAATGCGATTGAATTTATGCAGCTTGCGCCGGATTGTCTCAGAACGCAGGCTATGGAGCGCTTAAAAGAGAAAACGGCGCCATAGTAAGACGATGCCGCATATCTTGCCTTTTTCCCTGGTTTTCGTTATCATTTCCTAGTAACCAATGAAAAAGCCATTTGTTTATTTATATAGGAGATTCCCTTGTCTCAGACAGAGTTCCGTAAGCTGTACGATACGGTGTTCCCTATCTTGTTCAGAGTAGCGTACCGCATAGCCAATAGCGAGGAGGCGGCGGAGGATCTTTGTCAGGATGCTTTTTTTCGTTTGTATGAAAAGGACATGGATTTTCCCAGCCTTGATGACGCGAAATATTGGCTTATCAGGGTGGTGAAAAACGCCGCGTTGAATTACGCAAAACGCAAAGAGCGGGAGCGGAAAGCCTATCAAAAAGCGTTTCGGGAAGACACGCGGGTGCAGGAGACTGGCGAAGCGATGGTTTTAAAGAAGGAGATGCGAGCGGAAATACAGGAAGCCCTGAATCAGTTGCCTGAAAATTTGCGTGTTGTGATGGTTTTGAAAGAATACGCTGAACTTAATTACAAGGAAATCGGCAAGACTCTTGGCATAAGCGAAGGAAATGTAAAAGTACGGGTTTTTAGAGCGCGCGAGCGTCTTGCGAACATGTTTGAATCGGGGAATATCCCTTCCTTGGGAATACTTCAACCCATGCAGAAGGGGAGGCGAGATTCCCCTATTATCAAATGAAGTGGAGGAAACAAATGTGTCCTGAACGTCAGTTACTTTCAGTTTATCTTGATGGGGAGCTTCCGTCTCCGTGGAAAGAGAGAATGGAAGCTCATCTGGTTTTGTGTTCTGAATGCGCCGCATTGCTCGGGCGATTCAAAGGATGCATGGATATGTTAAAAACACCGCTTCCTGATAGGGATCGCGACGCAAAAGAGCGTGTGTGGCAAAACCTCTTGGCAAAAATGGCGTATGAGCGGGAACGCGGCTTTAATCCGGCTAAACTAAACCGGCAGTTATGGCGGCGCACTATTAAATTGCCGTTGCCCGCCGTAGCTGCGGCTGTGGCGCTTGTCATAGCGTTCGCGTTTGTGATTGCCAGTCCGTTTGCGCCGCCAGTACAACAACAGGCTCCGGTGATGGCTTCCACAAACGCACCTGTAGACTATGATGTTAAAAGTATCGTTTCCGCACAGGATATGAGCAGTATATTTAACTATTTAGAGCAGGAAGATGCCCCTAATTATATGATTATTAAATTGCCTGAAAGCAAAACATTCACCAGAATCGGTGAGCCTGATATTCTAAAAGCCGTAGATTATTCAGGGGGAAGCCGCGAGGAATGATGCGTTTCAAAAAGCTGTTTATGGTGAGAAGCGTTTTGTTTTTCACTGCCGGAGCCGCCGCGCTGTGGGCGCAATCTTTTGAGGATGTCCTGCCGGGTCTTCAAGATAGAGCGTTGGTGCTTGATATAACAGCCCGTGTTGTGGAAAAAGACCGCCAGGAAGTGTGGAATTCTTCCAGTTCAAAAATTACAATTTCCGGACGGGCTGTGGGCGTTAAACTGCTGGGCGCCAACGTGATTGTCGCCATTCAATTTACTCCATACTTGGCGCGGGAAGGAAACACCATTCTTGTCATTCAAGGGCAGATATGGATCAACCTTCCGGATCAGGGCGTACAGTACCAGACCACGTTGCAGACTATACCGGTGACGTTCGGGGAGCAGGTGTGTTTTTTCCCTCTGGGCGCCGCTTCTTCAAATGGAGACGCCTATATTGAAGTGTTGGTGAATGTATCCCCATATAAAGCGCCGGATGACGCTGTCGTTCAGCAGTCTTTAGATCCCAAAGAAGAATGAAAAAAATTGGTTTTCTGAAGCAATGCTGTTTTTTTTGCGCGTTTGTCTTTTTTTCGTCAAGTCTCGTGGCGAGCCTCCTTGCATGCAAAGCGAAAGCTCCCGTAATTAAGGCGATTGATCCTAAAATCGGCGTGATGGGGGATATTATAAGCATTGCGGGCGAGCATTTCGGCAAGGAGCGGGACGCTTCTTATATAACCATAGCGGGTCAGGAGCCGACCGCCTCGTCGTACTTCGAATGGACGGACAACCTTATCCGCGTACGGTTGCCGGAATTCGGGCGAACAGGCTTGATTTATATTCATAAAGGCGATCTGAAGAGCAACGCGGTTCTTTTTTCAAACCGCTCAAAAATACCTGAACACCCGCAGTCCGCGCCCGCAAGCGCCGGACCGCGCATTGATACGGTAAAACCTGGATCAGCTTCCATCGGCGCTTTGATAAGCGTACAAGGCGGGGGATTCGGCGCGATGCGGGAGGATCGGAGCGTACGTTTTTCATGGACTGCGGAAAATCCCTTCTTAAATGCTGAAAATAGTGGAAAAAACACCATAGAACCCTTTGATGCGGGACTGGGATACGAATTGTGGACTTCAAATGAGATCCGCCTCCGCGTTCCTGACGGGGCGGTAAGCGGCGCCATTGAAATTCATACCGCGCAAGGCAATTCCGCGCCTGTGTTCTTTACAGTGGATGAGAAACCTGGCGTAAAAGCCTTCCATGACAAGCGGAGTTGGGTCATCGCGTACTCGGTGAATATACAGGTTCAAGATTCCTCGACTCCCAACACCCTCTACTTGTGGTTGCCTCAACCTGCGTATTCTTCTTCACAACCTAACATTGCACTGCTTTTCTGCGATAAAGAACCTTTTGTGGAAAACTACAGAGGAACAACGCTGTTTCAGATCAAAGACGCGGCGGCGCAGTCGAATATAAGTATAAATGTTTCGTACGTTGTGGACGTGTATGCAGTGGAGACCGCAGTAAAACCGCAATCAATAAAAACGCAGAGCGCCTTTTTGCCCGCGTCGTATACCCAGAACGACCCGCTTATTCCCTCCGATGATCCGGCGGTAACGGCCTACGCCGCAGAGATAGTCGGAAGGGAGCGGAATCCCTACATCAAAGCCCAAAAAATATACGAGTGGGTTATTGCCAACAACGCCATTCAAAACCATCCGCTTAATAACAATGCGTTGGATGTTCTGGAACAAAAACAGGCTGATTCGTATTCGGCGAGTCTTCTTTTTTGCGCCTTAGCGCGTTCCGCCGGCATTCCCGCCATACCGGTCGCCGGCGTTTTAATAGATAAGAACCGCATTGCGCATGTACATTACTGGGCGGAATTCTGGATTGACGGATTTGGATGGGTTCCCCTTGATCCGGCTCTTGGAGCGCGGGCGGCGCCGGCGTTTTTCTCATTGCGCGATGACGCGGAGTCATGGTACTTCGGCAACATTGACAACCAGCGGGTAAGTTTCTCCCGTGGACAGAACCGGCTTTCACAGATGGATCCGCGCGGGCGGCTTGCGGCGCACAAGCCCGATTATGCGTTGCAGGACTTTTGGGAAGAAGCGGTTGGCGGCATTACGTCGTATTCATCGCTATGGAGCGATATCGCTATAACGGGCATGTATACGCAATAGCGCGCTATTGCGCTGTTGTACATAAAAAATTTGCTTGAGAAGGAATGAGTATGACAACAGTTATTTCTCTTGGCGGATCCATTGTCGCGCCGGATACGGCGGACGCCGCTTTTTTGAAAGATTTTGCCCGTCTTATTAAAGAATTGCTTGACGCGGATCAGGAGCGCAGATTTATCTTTGTAGTCGGCGGCGGGGGTCCGGCAAGGATGTGGCAACAGGCGTACCGCGAGGCGCGTAAAGCGCTTGGCGCGGCTGTTGTTGACGGGGACGCGGACTGGATCGGCATTATGGCGACGCGGCTTAACGCCCAACTTGTCAAAGCCGTCATGGGCGATTACTGTAAAGACGACGTGGTGATAAACCCCAGCGTTCCGGTCGCCTTTACCGGCAGGGCGCTTTTGGCCGCAGGCTGGAAGCCCGGGTTTTCCTCGGATTACGATGCGACGCTTCTTGCCGAACAGTTCAAGGCTGACGCCCTTATCAATCTCTCCAATATTGCACAGGTATACACGGACGATCCAAAAAAGAATCCCAACGCCAAGCCCATTGATCGCATCTCATGGAAAGATTTTCGCGCTATGGTCGGAGAAGAGTGGACGCCGGGGAAAAACGTGCCGTTTGATCCGGTGGCAAGCCGCCATGCGGACGCCATAAAGCTCAAGGTCATCTGCGCTTCGGGAAGAAACCTCTTCAATTTGAAAAAACTTCTTGTCGGCGAGTCATTTCTGGGAACCGAAATTTCAGGTTAGACGCAGGCATTGCCCCGCTCGACTTCAAGGCGGGACGTCTGCGCCAAGCGTAACGCCCATAAACGTCCGTTTGTCTGAAAACTGCTATTCGTCATCCGAAGCGGCGGACGCCGTTTCGTCGCTTTCTTCGGCGCCAGGTGTGATTTCTTCCGGGGTTATAATGGAGAGCAGTTCCACCTCGAAAATCAGCGTCGAATAGGGGGGGATTATTGAACCCGCGCCCTCAGCGCCGTACGCTAAATCAGATGGAATAAAAAGCTCGTATATGCCGCCCACGCCTATAAGCTGAAGCCCTTCAGCCCAGCCGTCTATCACCTCGGAAAGCGAAAATTCCACCGGTTCACCGTTCTCATACGAACTGTCGAACACCCTGCCGTCAAGAAGGCTGCCTTTGTAATGCACCTGTACCATATCGGTCGCAAGCGGCGTGGCGCCTGTCCCTTCTTGAATAACCCTGTATTGGAGTCCGCTCTCGGTGGTGATAACCTCGTCTTTTTGGGCGTTTTCAGCCAGAAACGCGGCTTCTTTCACCTTGCTTTCCTCGTTTTTTTTGTCTAAAGCGGCTCTATAAGCGGTGTTCGCTATATTCAACGCATCGTTTTCCGATAGGCTGAGATTGCCTTCAACAGCATCCTTAAAGCCTTTGGCAAGATCGCTGTAATTGAACGACAAGCCGCTGTCCGCGAACTGAACGCCGAATACTACGCCGAATGAATAACTGACGTCATCAAACGGCGCGCCCGGCGCGTCTTGTCCGGTTGCCTGTATGTCCATCGCCGGTTTTGCAAACGCCGCCGCCGCAATGCCGGTCGCCATACACAGGATAAAACCTAGTTTTTTCATCATTGTCTCCTAATTCTTTACAATATCAAGCAATTCTACTTTAAAAATCAATGTGGAATACGGTGGAATGAGACTGCCCGATCCGCTATCTCCGTATGCCAGATTGGATGGAATATAAAACTGGTACGTACTGCCTACGCTCATAAGCTGAATGCCTTCGATCCAGCCTTCAATGACACGGTTGAGGGTGAATTCCGCCGGTTCGCCGCGGGTGTACGAACTGTCGAACACCGTGCCATTAATGAGCGTTCCTTCGTAATTCACCCGCACCGTATCGGTTGCAAGCGGTTTGCTCCCGTTCCCCTCGGTGATAACCTCGTATTGCAACCCGCTTTCGGTCGTAACGACCCCCTGTTTCTTGGTGTTTATGGCGAGGAATTCATTTTCCTGTTGCATGAGGCTTTCCGACCGTGCGTTCAACGCCGCGAAATACGCCGTTTGTATCCGATTGCTCGCTTCCTCTTCGGTAAGCCTCAGTTCTTTGCCTTCAAGAGAATCCCTGAAGCCGGCGAGGAAATTATCGTAATCAAATTTAAGGCCAATGTCCTTAAATTCCAAGGCAAATGCCATTCCAAAAGCATAACTGGCGTCATTATCTAAAATTCCCGCTTCCGGTACGGCTGCTTGTCCCCCTGCGGCTCCGGCGGGATCGGATTTCTCTTCGTTTTTACATGCGTTCAACAACACCGCAAAAATGAAAAAAACTGCCAGTTGTTTTTTCAAATTGTCAAATTTTGAGAAAACAACCATGGATTTAAATGGAAAAACGGGTTTCAGCCCGCTTTTCCCAAGCCTATGACGGCCTTTTTCATCGGAAGCTTCAGGTTCCACGTTGCCCTCGAACCGAAGGATCGCGTTTTGAGAAAGGCTGACTAATGCGCTTTTTTTCATGTACGCTCCTAATTCACTATACTCTTTTTGGTTCTTTTTGGGAAGAGGGCGCATGATGGACGATCATCACCTTGTCGATACGGTTGCCATCCATGTCTACTACAGTGAAATCAAAGTTTTTGTAATTGAACGATGCGCCGGTACCAGGAATCTCGCCGGCAAGATTCAGGATGAAACCGGCGAGCGTATGGTATTCCTGATGTTCGTCAATAAGGCTCGGAAGTGAAAGCAGATCGGCTATCTCATCAATGTTGCTGCTGCCGTCAACAAGAAAAGAGCCGTCGCCCTGCCGGACTATCGCCTCGGTTTCAGCCGAATGCGCGGAAAGCTCGCCCACAATCTCCTCAACAAGATCGTTCAGAGAAAGAATGCCCGCAAACCCACCGTATTCATCCATGATAAAAAGAAAGTCCACCTCTTTTTGTTTGAAAACATCAATGACTTTGAGGGCGCTCATGGTTTCCGGTACAAAGTGTGGAGGTTTTACAATGCTTTTCAGCGTAATCTGCGGATTTGCGATAAAAGCGAACAGTATGTCTTCCACCGAGACGACGCCGGTCACCTCGTCCAGCGTATCTTCCGCGACAGGAAAATAACGCTGGACGCGGAACTCAGCCGTGACTTTCATAACCTCATCATGGCTTGCATTGATATCCAGCCACGCGATTTCCGAACGATGCGTCATAAAGGCGCCTGCTGGTCTGTCTCCAAGGTAAAAGACCCCTTCGACCATAGCGCGTTCGGCGCTTTCCACAATCCCTGATTTTTCCCCCTCCTGCAACGCGATGCGCAGTTCCGCTTCGGTTATGCTTTGGAGCGCTTCTCCTCCGGATACTTGAGCGTTAAACAGTTTCTTTACCCATAAAGAAAAAAAAGCGTTTGCCATGAAGAGCGGGGCGCATAAAAAAGCGGCGCATTTTATGAAAGGAAGAAAATGAAGTACGATATGTTCTGGTTTATGCATCGCTATGCGCTTAAAAACGCTTCCACCCAGAAAGCCCGTTGCGGCGGCGAGGATGATCAGCGCCAATCTTATCAGGTTAGACCTTTCCCACAAAGCGGACTGCTTTTCTGAATGCGCCAGAAAAATGTATGCGCTTCCTGCGGCGCCCGCGAGAAAAATAAAAAAACCATTGCATATCCGCAACGCGGAGGTGAAAATTTCAGGATGTTCGGCGATTTTCAGCGCCAGACGATACTTTTTATTGCCGTCTTCCGCCTTGATTTTAAGGCGGGTCTTCCGCACCGAAAACAGCGCCGTCTCCAGCATGGCGGCAAACCCGGCGCCCGCGCAGATAGCGAATAAAGAAAGCGCGCAGAGAAACAACCGGTGCGAGATCAACTGGCCATTTCATCCTTTCTTAACGGACGCACAATGAAAATGCCGTTCTTTGAAGTCTGCGCTGCCACTTTGTCGCCTTCAGGGGTGAACAATCCGAATATCTGTACAATAGGGTAAAACGGATTTGCCGGATCGATGTCCACCACCTGTCCTTTCTTCCCATTTGAAAGAAGCACGTAGAGTCCCACGGGATACAGGGACAATGAGTACAATAAGGCTTTCACTATGGTTGGATCGTACTGTTTTCCCTCATTCTTGATCACCGTGTACATACCGCTGTATGCGTCTTTTGCGTCGCGGTACGGCCTGTTTGCCGTAAGCGCCTCATAAGAACACGCTACGGCTATGATCTTGGCGTAAAGACTGATTTTGTCGCCTGTCAGTTTTTGCGGGTAACCGCTTCCATTTTCACGTTCGTGGTGTTCAAGCCCCGCAAGGCAAACGGCAAGCGGCGCATTGAAAGATTTCAAAACAGTATAGCTGAACACTGGATGGGAGAAGATGGCTTTCCTTTCGTCCTGCGTAAGAGGGCGTTTGTTGTAATACCCCTTGGAAACCGGCGGGATTTTTGTCATGCCGATCTCATGCAACAGAGCGGCGATCCCCAATTCCACCAGCCTTGTATCGGAGAATTTGAGGTAGTTGCCGATAATCATTGAGATGATCATGCATCGCACCGCGTGAGATGCTTGATACCCCTCCTCCTTTTCCAAAGGCGGAGCGTTTTGCGCCCTCATCAGAAAGTGCTTATGCTCTTTGATCACAGGGACGACGCCGGCTATAAGCGCAGATAATTCATTATAATCAAGTTTATTCTCTTTAGCTACCTGTACGAATAGGGTTTCCATGTAGTTTTTAAGCGTTTCGTACAGTTCGGATGCCTTGTCAATTTTCGCCTCGTCACCAGCCGGCTTGGTTGAGAGTATGGCTTCAACCGCCATTTCCTTTTTTTTCACAGCGGCCTCCTTGACATTCCACTCCCCTTCGGTCAAAACTTCGGTGAATTCCCATTCTTTAAGCGCGTGAAGCGTCGCATTTGAAAGCCCTATGGCAGGGTCTGCGAGTATGAATTGGCTGTCCAGATACACAGCCTCCGACCAAACAATTTGCCCATGAATAGTTTTAACGCTTATACTTTTCATATCTATTCCTTTCTATTATGTTATGATAGATTAGAGTGAAAATTCAAGAGGGAAGAAGGTTCACATGAAAATAAAGATCATGTTTATTATTTTTAATAGTATTATCGCCTGCTTCATGGTCATCATTATAGGCGTCGCGTTTGGAGTGGAAAACAGTATGCAGGTGTTGGGGGTGCAGTTGTGGGGGCTGCTTGCGCTATGCGTGGTTGTACTCATCGCTTTTGACGCCTATTACTGTGTCAACGCGAAATTGTTGTCTTTTCTGGAGAGAGAAGATTGGCCCGCCCTTGTCCAGCATCTTGAAACGCAGACGCTGACTAAAGGACGCTATTCCGCCCGTTCCGTGCGTCTTTTGGCGCAAGCGTACCTCATTTTGTCTGATACGGCGTCGCTTGTCAATCTTGAAAACATGACTGCGCTCGCAAAGCCGCAGCTTGTCGAGACTTACGCCCTGATTTTCGGAACCGCTCGCCTTCTGGAAAAGAACATGGTCAGCGCGGCGAACTTCTTTTCCGCCCGCATCCGCAGCCGAAAACCCAACAAAGCGGATTTGCTTTGGCTCCGTTTCTATTATGGGTTTTCCATGCTGCTTGACTGGCGGTTTGCCGAAGCCGCCGAAGAATTTATCATTCTGACTAAAATATCGAACAACGCGGTAATCACCGGACTAACCGCATGGTTTCTTTCCGACTATCTTGTCAAGACTCTGCCCGACCGCAACGCGGACATAACCGCCGCAATAGAGGCGTCCCGGAAACAGGTGAAAGAAGCCGTTTACGATTTGCAGCAGTGGAATGCGAAAGTGTCGAGACTGCAAAGAAAGCCGCATGTCGCGATTATCAGCCAGTATCTCGGCAAAGCCGGATCGTGGATATTCGCGTAAACGCCACTTGTCAAATTCTTCTTCAAGGTGTACCCTCTTTGAATATGCGGACATCAATTTATGAGGCGCTCAACCGCGCTTTCACTTCGCCGATACGGGATTCTCTGTGGGGGCATGTGTACCTGACGCCGGCTCTTGAGGCGGTTGTCAGATCCGCGCCCTTTATGCGGTTGCATCGCATATTCCAGTTAGGTCCGGTATACTGCGTGTATCCGGGCGCGACGCACACCCGCGCCGCCCACTCCATCGGCGTGTTTCACCTTGCGCGGCGGCTTATCCATGCGCTTGCGGAACAGGGTGCGGACGAGTGGCTCACCCCTGCTGGCGTCCGGTCATTCCTTGCCGCGACCCTCCTCCACGATGCCGGGCATTTTCCGTACACCCATTCGCTCAAAGAACTGCCTTTGGAGTCTCACGAGGCGCTCACCGGCAAAATCATCCTGTCTTCTCCAATAAAAGACCTTGTCGCGCGGAGTGGGGCGGATCCGTATTTTGCGGCGGCTGTCGTTGACGCCGGATTGGACGCCAAATCGAAGGCCGGATCGAGCGCGGATTGCGGCGCGGATTGCGGCGAAGACAAGGAACTGATTTTTTACCGAAAATTGCTCTCCGGCTGCCTTGACCCCGACAAGCTGGATTATCTGAACCGCGACGCCCGTTACGCGGGCGTCCCTTACGGCGCTCAGGATGTTGATTTCATATTTTCGAGACTCCGCCCCGACAGGGATCGCGGCGTTGACATTGATTCTAAAGGCATTCCGGGCGTGGAATCTGTTCTTTTCTCAAAATATCTCATGTACAAAACGGTGTATTGGCACCGCTCCGTCCGTTCCGCAACCGCAATGATTAAAAAAGCTCTTGTCGCAGCCCTTGAGAAGCGCGTCATTGCGAAAGAAGAGCTTTACGATTTGGATGATCAGGGGCTTTTTTCACTCATGTCCGCCCGCTCCCGAATGGCGCCCATACTCTCTCTGGGCGATAAAGTCAAAAATGGCTGTCTGTATGAGACAATAGCCGAAATTCCCTTCGATGAATACGAACATTCAGGAAGCGCGGACTATATGGACATTGCCAAACGCTCCGCGTCTGAGGAGCGGCTTGCCGAAGCGCTGGGCAAGGCGACTGGCGTTTCCATTGCGGCGGACGAAATCATCATTGATGTGCCTGAGCCGATCTCTTTTGAAACAGGTTTATATGTAACTGACGAACACTGTCCTTTCTCAAAAAGCTCGGCGCTTGTCAATGAAGAAACAATACGCTCATTCAAAAAGAAACTGCGGATTCAAAGGATATTTCTTGATCAATCATCAAAAAAACGTATAAAACGTTGTGAAAAAATCGTTGACATTTTGCATACATTTACCTTATAATGTACTAATAAGTAACTTGGTCTGTACCTAAAAGAAGGGGATGCGCGTATGGAACTCCATAACACAAATGAGGATGTTGTTATTGCTCAAGTAAACGATATGTTTGATATGATTGAGAGGAGCGATAATTCTGAGAATATCTGTACTTGCGAGCAATGCCGCATAGATACGGCGTGCTATGTGCTTAACCGTATTGAGCCTCGATATATTGTTTCAAACAGGGGGTCTGTTAGAATAGGACACGACTCAATAGAAAATCAGCAGCGAAGGGCTGATATTGTTGTTATGATACGTGAAGGCATCACAAAGATCAATCACAATAAGAGGCCGTCCTCCTCTCATGGGATTATAAAAGAAGATCCGCCGGTTTACGCCACCCCGGTGTTTAATTTTCCCGTGATCGTCGGGCGCGTCTTTGATGGAACCAATTTTGCGCCTATGGCGAACATTGACATTGAGTTGCTTCATGACGACGAGATGGTGGTTATGGTTAACAATAACTGGCAGAATCCCTACCGCCTTACTGAGCATAGCGAAGGTACGTTCAGTTTCTGGCCGGCGCCCATAGTGACTAGTGAGGCGAATGTGCATAAAATGTTCGAATTCTCCATTAGAATTGATGTTCAAGGGTTTGATACGCTCGACTATTTTTTTAAGCTTCCCATCAAAAGCGAACAGAGAAGCGTCACCACGGTTTTGCCGGGCAGAACATTTAAGTTGCCAGACTTGTACTTATTCCCGGTCGGCGAAGACGCTGATTCTTAATGTGGGCGAGTTGGTTTCAATCGGATTGACGGGATGCGGACTATGGTTGAGAACGGCTGAAACTTTGGTGAGAATGCGGTTGACAGGGAAGCCCCGATTGACGGGGCTTCCCGATGCGCCGCGTCTTGCATGAAATACGGGATGTAGCCTAGCGGCTAAGGCGCTTGCTTTGGGAGCAAGAGATCGGCGGTTCAAATCCGCCCATCCCGAATAGAGTGTAACGGGTGTTATGCAAAAAAGCGGTTTATATTATACCATTATTGGTACGCCAGTGGGAGCGATGCAGGCGCTTGCTGAACATAAAGCGGATGCCGGCGTTGCGAGTGACGCTTGTAGCGCCGTCCTGACACGGCTTGATTTCGCCGGCAAACTCCCTTTCCCCCGACCGGTTGAGTACGCCGAAGCGCCGGATCTGCCCCTGTTCAACGCTCTCCGCGCGTGGCTGACAATCTATTTTTCCGGCAAAGACCCTGTCGCCGCGCACTGCGCCGCGCCGCCGCTGTCTGTGCGGGGGAGCGCTTTTCAGGAGCGGGTGTGGGATTTGCTTTTGCGCATCCCCTACGGCATGACAACGACCTATGGCGCTCTTGCCGCAGTCGTGGCGGCGAAGCGGCGTATTCCCGTTATGGCGGCGCAAGCCGTGGGCGGCGCTGTAGGGCGCAATCCCATCTCAATCGTCATCCCCTGTCATCGCGTCGTCGGATCGCATGGCGGCCTTACCGGTTATGGCGGCGGTCTTGAGCGAAAGCGATTTTTACTGAACCTTGAAGGCGCTCTTTGACAAAAACCTTCGTATAGATTATACTTCTCTGTGTAGAAATTCCATTATTCATAAAACAACATGATTGACTCTTTTTTATGCGGAATTCAGCGAAAAGAGCGTGAAAAAGCCGAAAAGGAAAACGAAGTGATTAAGGGCAGTTTTTTCATATAAGGAGAGAAAGTTCGCATGGTCGATAAACGTATAGGGCCGCCAATTGACGCGGACACGCTGAGGATAATGCTCGCCGCATCCGGCACCGGCCTTTGGGATTGGCATATCGACGAAAACATGGCGTATTACAGCGATGAGTGGCTTGCCATTGTGGGCATGCCGCCCGGCGTTTTTGAGCCGCGCATAGAGTTCCGGAGCGGACGCATACACCCTGATGACATGGCGTATGTCAAAAGCGAATTTGATGCGTTTCTGAGCGGCAAGAGCAAGGGCGCCCCCTATATTGATTTCCGTATGAAATGCGCCAATGGGCCGTGGGTGCATGTGCGCGAAACGGTCGGCATAACGGCTCGCGACTCAAACGGGCGTCCGACGCGGGTGACAGGCATGATGCGCGACAATACTGCCGCAAAAATACGTGAAAAACACCTTGAAGATGAACGCCGTTACCACATTTCAGTTGAGAACGCGGCGGGGCTTATGATATGGGAATGGGATATAACGGCTGATTCCATCATGTTCAGCGGCAAGCTCAAGCCGTTTAAAGAGAAATCGTTCAAGGAATTCATAAAAAGCGTACATCCTGATGATGCGCCACTGTACAAGCAAAATCTAGAGGAGTATCTTAAAAGAGGCGAAGGCAACTTTGAGCATATTCTCCGTTTGAAGGGGGCGAACGAGCGCTACTCTTGGAGCATGTTGCATGCTGTAATTGTAGAACACGATAGTCTTGGCAGACCGACAAAGGTGATAGGCAGTACGCTTGATATTGATAAAAACGTCCGCTCGGAAGACGCCTTGCGCGCTTCGCTTGAGGAAACCATCCGCCATCGTGAGCGCCTTATGTCAGATATTGAGCGTTCTGAAGAAGCGCTAAAGTCTATGTTCAAAACCAGCCCTCATACGTGCATCATGTTTGACAGCGAGTTTCGCGCTATTGACTGCAATCCCGCGGCGCTTGAATTGTTTGAATTTATGGACGAAGACGAATTCAGGCGCAACTTCGCAGGATTTATGGCGACTGCTATACCGAAACGCCAGCCTGACGGCAGAGTGTCCATACCGCTTTCCGACCGGCTTAATGCGGCTGTCCGTGACGGGACGTACGAATTTGAAATCGAACTGACGCTTAAGGGCGGCCCCTGCCCCTTAAGCGTTATAATCAAAAAGGTGGCCTACAAGGACAGCTTTGTGCTGATGCTCTACGCAGTTGATCTGCGCAAGCAACGCGATATGCTCATGTCTCTTCGTCTGCGCGACAGGTTGCTTGAAACAATCAACAAAATGGCGGTCATGCTGATGAGATCCAATGCCGACATCAGCGGCATACTGCGCGATGCGATTGCTGAACTGGGGGTGGGATCGGATGTGGATCTAGCGTATGTGCTGAAAAATCAGGAGGCGGATGGCGTACTGTACTGTTCGGTTGTGAGCGATTGGGCAAGGAGAGAAAACCAACTGCCGCCTCCGCCTCCGGCGCCGTATAACATCATCTTCCCCGATTGGCGCGACACGCTCGCTGAAGGCAAACTATACAACTACCGCATGGCGGATGCGATTGCATCTGCGGGCAATGATCCTCTAAAAATACCCGCTTCAATGGCAAAGGTGAAAATTTCGCTGAACATCCCGCTCTTTATACAGAACGCTTTTTGGGGCGCTATCGGATTCGCGCGTTACGACGAGGGCAAGCCTTTTATCAAAGCGGAAGAGGATCTGTTGCAGTCCGCGGGGATACTGATAGCTGCCGCCATAACGCGATTCAAGATGACGGAAACGTTGCTGGAAGCTAACCGCGCGGCGATTGCGGGCGTTCAGGCGAAGACCAATTTCCTCTCCCACATGAGCCATGAGATACGTACGCCCATAAACGCCATAATCGGCATGACTATGCTCGCGCAAAAAGCGGCTGACATGCAACGCGTACGGTACTGTCTTACGCAAATTGAAAACTCTTCCCGCCAGCTTCTGGGCATTATCAACAATGTGTTGGACATGAGCAAGATTGAGGCGAATAAACTTGATCTCAGTACGGAAGAATTCGTGTTTGAGGATATGATGCGGCAGGTCTTTGATGTCGTTCAGGTGAAAATAGATGAAAAAGGCCAGAAATTCCAGGTGAATGTGGAAAATACGTTTACCCGCGCCGTTATAAGCGATGAATTGCGCCTGTCGCAGGTGTTTATAAATCTTCTCAGCAACGCGATCAAATTTACGCCCGACGGCGGCAGAATATCGCTGTCGGTGAGCCAGACGCCTATAGACGCCGATGCCGCGCGGCTGCATGTTGTGATCGCCGACACCGGAATCGGCATAACCGAGGAACAAAAAACGCGGCTGTTTCACTTGTTTGAACAGGCTGAGAGCAGCGCCACCACCCGCAAATATGGCGGCACCGGACTTGGGCTTTCCATAGCGAAGAGCATAGTCAATCTCATGGGAGGCGACATTTGGATTGAGGATAATCCGGGTGGCGGCTCGCGATTTGTGTTTGAGGTTGTCATAAAATGGGGCAAGGTATGCCGTACCGGCAAGTTGCCCAAACAGTTGCGTTGCGATCTGCGCATCCTGGTTGTGGATGACGATAAGGACACACGCGAGTATTTCAAGGGCATACTGGCCGGATTTTTGCTGGAATGCGATGCGGCTTCGGGCGGCGAGGAAGCCGTTGTCATGGTGGAACGCCAGAAGCAAGACGGCAAACCCTACCATTTGATATTCCTTGACTGGATGATGCCGGGCATGGATGGCGAGCGGACGGCCCTTGAGATAAGGCGCATCATGGGCGACGGGAGTCTTGGCGCCGCGCTTATCGTTATGATTTCCGCGGCGACCCGGAGTGAAGTTGATTCGACGCTTAACGCGCTCGGCATCACCAATTTCCTGCCCAAGCCCATACTGCCGTCCACCATCTACAATACGATTGTTGATTTGCTTGGGTACACGGGCGAGACGAATTCCGGCGATGACGACCAGACGCCCTCGTACGATTGGAGCGGCAAGCGGGTGTTGCTGGCCGAAGATGTGGAGTTGAACCGCGAAGTTGTCATGGGCATTTTAGAAGACACCGGAGTGACCATAGAGTGCGCGGAAAATGGTGTCCGTGCGGTCGAACTGTTTGCCAAAAACGACTACGATCTCGTGCTTATGGATATACAGATGCCGGTTATGGATGGGTATGACGCGACGCTCGCAATACGCGCCTCCGGAAAACCAAACGCCGCGATCTGTCCGGTCATTGCAATGACCGCCAACGCATTTAAGGAAGATGTCCGCGAATGTCTTGCCTCCGGTATGAATGATCATCTCGCCAAGCCGCTGGAAGTAAAGCGTTTGTTCGACACGTTGGCCAAATATTTGTCTCCCTGATGGGAAGGGGAGGGCATCCCCGCCTATACTGGGCGCGCGTATCGGGCGGGCTGGCAATCCGCCGTTCAAGCATATAAACTTCCTCTTGAATGAGAGATATGAGAATGATAAGAAGGGCGAGAGAATGAGACTGCGGGAGCGAGGACACGAACCGCACGAACGGAAAAAATATATCCCAGTTCCACTAAGAACGATCAAACCAAAAGTTCGTGTCCTCTGTTCGTGCGGTTCGTGTTTTGAAACAGCCTCACATAGCCGCAGCCCCCATTAGGGCGCGACCTTTGCGTTTTTGAAGAAGAAATATCCAAGCGGCGTATAATACATGCCGGTAATCTTGGGATTCATCATATAGGTTTGGGTGTAGAAATAGATCGGCCCCACCGCCGCGTCTTGCCCAACAAGGATGTCCTCAGCTTGATGCATAAGCCTCATGCGCTCTTCAGTTATGGCGGTTGACTGCGCCTGTTTGACAAGCGTGTCAAACGGGGAGCTTGCATACTGGGAATTGTTATTGCCGCCGCCTGTCAGATACATCTCAAGGAAGTTCATCGGATCGTTGTAATCGCCGATCCAGCCGTCACGGGCGATCTGGAACTCGCCGATCTTGCGGGTGTCAAGGAATACCGCCCAGTCCTGGTTGCTCAAGGTTACGTTTACGCCGAGCGCGGTCTTCCACATATCCTGAAGCGCTTCGGCGATGGCGCGGTGCGCGTCATTGGTGTTGTATATGTATTCGGTAACCGGGAAACCTGAGCCGGCAGGGTAGCCCGCCTCCGCCAAAAGCCGTTTCGCTTCGGCGACGTTCTTCTCGTAATCGCCCTCCGCAATGCTGTAATAGTCGCCGCCGGTTTGTCGGAAATCGCTGCCCGCGCCCTCCGCATCAGCAATGCCGGACGGCACAAAGCCCGACGCGGGCTTCTGTCCTGCGCGGGTGATCTGGGTTACAATGTAGTTGCGGTCAATGGCAAGGGTAAAGGCCTTCCGCACTCTCGCGTCATCGAACGGAGCTTTCTGGGTGTTGAAGCTCACGTAGTATGTGCCGAGGTAGGGGACAATCTTGAGATCCCCCGAATCCAAGAGCGCCTGAATTTCATCTACCGGCACCGTCTCAATGAAATCAAGCTCCCCGCTGCGGAAACCCGCGAGAAGGGCGTTGTCGTCATCCATGAGCGCGAAACGGATCGTCTCGGGTCCGGACACCGGATCGTAGTAGTTGGGATTCTTTTCGACGGTCAAATGACTGTTGTGAACCCATTCTTTCATGCGGTATGGCCCATTGCTGATGTAGGTCGAAGGGCTGAATGTCCATTGTTCGCCGGCGCTTTCAATAATATCCTGCCTGACCGGAAAGGTCGCCGGGAAACACGCTATCTCGTCAAAGAACGGGCAATCATAGGTGAGAGTGATTTCCACCGTCGTATCGTCAAGCGCCACGACGCCGAGTTCGCTTTTGTCCTTTTCACCCGCCATGATCTCATCGGCGTTCTTCACCATGGTGATCATATAGCTGTAATCAGCGGCGGTCGCGGGATCCGCCAGGCGGCGCCATGAATACACGATGTCCTGCGCTGTGAAGGGTTTGCCATCAGACCATTTGAGACCGTTGCGCAGGGTATAGGTATACGTAATCGCGCCGTCATCGTTGACGGCTTTTTGCGGGGCGCTCGCCGCTAATCCGGGAACCGCCTTTGCGATGCCGGATCCATTGTCCTCGTACTTGTAGAGACCTTCGAACAGATGCTCCAGATAAATCGCGCTGTCAACCGCCGAGTTGAGCGCGGGATCAATAGTATTCGGCTCGGAGCCGAATACAGCCGTGATGGAAGTCGCGCCAGATGTTTGCGCGGCTTGCGGCGCGCCTTCCACCGTCTTTTTCTGGCATGCCGCAATACCCAGCGACAACGCCGAAACCGTCAATAATGCGGACAAGATTTTCTTCATAAAAACCTCCTTAACTTGGGCCTGTTCCACAATTTTTGGAACGGACTTTCTTGCTAATATTTCAAAACGCCGGTCGTTGTCCGCAGATGTTTTTAATCCTCAAACAACGCCGGCGCTTTACAGCCAAACTACGCCGCCTCGCGCCGCCTCGCGCATTTTGAATTACAGGCGATGACACGCAACCCAATGCCCGCTTGACGCTTCCCGCAATTCAGGGGCGGCTTCGGCGCACTGTTTTGTTGACAGGGGGCAGAGCGTTCTGAATCTGCACCCGGCCGGCGCATCCATGGGATTTGGGATTTCGCCTTCCAGCACAACGCGCATACGTGAGCGGGTGATTTTGGGATCCGGAATGGGAACCGCCTGGAGAAGCGTCCGCGTATACGGGTGCAACGGCTTCTTGACCAACTCGCCGCTTGGCGCCAATTCAACCAAGTTGCCGAGGTACATTACCCCTATACGCCGCGAAATATGGCGCACCACGGAAATATCGTGCGCTATGAACAGATAGGTGAGCTTCATCTCCGCCTGCATATCCTCAAGCATGTTCACTATCTGGGACTGGATGGATACGTCAAGCGCGGAAACCGGCTCATCGCATACGATAAATTCCGGCTCTACGGCGAGGGCGCGGGCGATGCCCACCCGTTGCTGCTGTCCGCCTGAAAATTCATGCGGGTACCGATTCGCATGTTCGCTATTAAGCCCAACCCGCGCCAAAAGCGAATTGATATGATCGCTCCGCTCGCTCGCCGACGACGCGAGGCGGTGAATGTCAATGGGTTCGCCCACGATTTCGGCGACCGTCATACGGGGGTTCAAGGATGAGGAGGGATCCTGAAAAATAATCTGCATCTTCCGCCTGTAGGAGAGCATTTCAACATGGGTGATGTCTTGTCCGCGAAAAAAGATGTTTCCGGCGGTCGGTTCGTACAAGCGCAGCAACGTACGCCCGAAAGTCGTTTTTCCGCAACCCGATTCTCCCACGAGTCCCAAGGTTTCGCCTTCTTCAATATATAAGGAAACCTTTTCAACCGCGTGTATCTGTTTCGTCTTTCCCCAGCCCGCCTTGACTTTGAAATACTTCTTTAAACCTTCAACTTCAATGAGCTTCATGGACGATTCCCTCCATCTTTTGAGACAAGCCAGCAGGCGGCGCGGTGGCCGCCCGAGGAGAAGCCCTTGGCATCATCGCCGGGATTGACAACGGTCTTTTCGGGATTCCGTCTGACGCAGATTTTCATGCAGAATTCGCAACGCGGGGCAAAGGGGCAGCCCGGATTCGGATCGAGCATGTTGATGGGCGAACCCTCAATCGGTATGAGCCGCTCCGTTCTTTCCTCGTCAAGGCGGGGCATTGAACGAAGCAATCCTTTTGTGTAAGGGTGAACCGGCGCGTAGAAAATATCCTCGACCGCGCCTTGTTCCACGATACGCCCGCCGTACATCACCGCTACAGTGTCGCAGATTTCCGCGATAACCGCAAGATTGTGGGTGATGAAGATGATCGCCATACTGGTTTTCCGCTGAATGGCTTTCATAAGCTCCAGTATCTGCGCCTGAATGGTAACGTCAAGCGCGGTCGTCGGCTCGTCGGCTATTAAAAGCTGGGGTTCGCAGATAAGACCCATAGCAATCATCACCCGCTGCCTCATGCCGCCGGAAAACTCATGCGGGTACTGGTTAAGGCGGCGTTCAGGGTTGGTGATGCCCACGAGCCTCAGCATCTCCATCGCTTTTTCACGGGCCGCTTTAATAGAAATTCCGCCGCCGCCCTTGTCCTTCGCATGTTCCCGCAACACGCTGATCAGTTGATTGCCAATGGTGTACACCGGGTTGAGGCTTTCCATGGGGTTTTGAAAGATCATGCTCATCCTATGGCCTCGAATTTTTTCCATGTCTTTCCGGCTGTAGGAGAGGAGGTTTTTGCCCTCGAATTCCACAGATCCGCCGGCAACCCGCCCAGGCGGATCGAGCAAGCCCATCACCGTATAGGCTTCAACGCTTTTGCCTGACCCTGACTCGCCGACAACGCCCATCACTTCGCCGTAATTCAGCGAATACGAGATGCCACCTACGGCTTTCACCTCGCCGGCCGGCGTAAAAAAGGAGACCCGCAAGTCCTTCACCTCAAGCAACGCTTTTTTCGCTTCCGCCATGTTCTCACCCCTATTTTTTGAGCCTTGGATCAAGGGCGTCCCGCAGCCCGTCTCCAAACAGATTGAACGACAAGATCAAAAGGCTTAACAACGCCGCGGGAATGATGAGCCGGTATGTATACGTGTACATGCCGCCGAGCGCGTCCGAAGCGAGGGAGCCGAGGCTGGTCATGGGCGCGTTGACTCCGACTCCAAGAAAGGACAGGAAGGATTCGAGAAATATCGCCGTCGGTATCTGAAGGCAGGTCGCGGCGACAAGCGGTCCCACGCTGTTCGGCAATAGATGCTTGAAGATGATCCGCGCGTCATTTGCGCCAAGCGCGCGGGCGGCGAGTACATATTCCTGCTGTTTGAGTTGCAGTATCTGCCCCCGGACGATGCGGGCGAGGGTGGTCCAATAGAGCAACGCGAACGCTATAAATATGGCGATGATGCTGGGTCCAAGCGCGATGATGAGCATTCCCACTATGTTGGTTTGATTGTTGTTGGCAAAATCGGTAAGCAGGGGCTTGAGCGTAACCGCAAGCAACAACACCACGAGCACATCCGGCACCGAGTAGATGACGTCGACGATGCGCATCATCGCCATATCGACCTTTCCGCCGGCATAGCCCGCGATTGAGCCGTAGAGAACGCCGATCACAAGAGTGAGAATCGCCGCCGCGACGCCTATGATCATGGAAACGCGGGCGCCGTACATCAGACGTACGAGCAGATCGCGTCCGTGCGAATCGGTGCCGAACACATGAGGGAACACCTTCTCCCCGGCGGCGATGCGCGTCCGCTCCTGTTGGGAATAGGCGAGCGGCTTTAGGTTTTCGCTTCCACGAATCTGCTCGTCGTAATGATACCCCATGAAAACGGGGCCGATATACGCGAACAGGATGAGGAATACAATCACGCCAAAGGATGTGAGCGCGACATAATTTTTCCGAAGCCGTCGCCATGCGTCCTTCCAGTATGAGACGCTCTTATACCGCGGCTCAAAGGCTTTTTTCTCCTCAGCGGAAGCGGGCGCGAAAATGTCCTCGTCCTCCGCTCGATTTTGCGTCGCCTGTACATCAGCTTCATCTTGAAGGCGGCAGTACCCCCCCCCCCCCCCATGAAGCCGATCAAGGAGAGGCGCTTCTTGTGTTATATGCGCATCTTTTTTACCCATGGAGACCCACCTCTAATTCTCATTTGCAAGTTCTATGCGAGGATCGATGATCTTGTACAGAACGTCAACCAGAAAACTCATAATGATGACCAGCGCGGCGAAAAATATCGTTGTTCCCATGATGATCGGATAATCACGGTTGCTGATGCTTTGAATGAAGTACCTGCCGAGACCGGGAATGTTGAAGACCGTCTCAACCACGAATCCGCCGGTCAAGATACCCGCTGTTACGGGTCCCAGATACGTGACAACCGGAATAAGCGCGTTCCGGAGCGCGTACTTGAAAATCAGCTTGGCGGTGGATGACCCATAGGCGCGGGCGGTTTTGATGTACTCCTTGTTCAACACGTCAAGCATGGAAGAACGGGTGTAGCGGGCGATGGAACACATGGGCATGAGCCCCAGCGTAAAACAGGGCAGCGCGTAGCTTATCGCGCCTCTGTTTAAGCCGCTTGTCGGAAAAATGCGCCATACGCCGCCGGCGAAGCACACCAGCAGCGCGGTCGCCACTACAAAGCCCGGAAACGCGATGCCGAGCGTGGTGATCACTTGGAGCAGGCTGTCCTGCCACTTGCCGCGTTTATACGCGGCGACGCATCCCAGCGCAACGCCCGCAAAGGTTGACCAGAGGAGCGCAATCGCGCCGATACGCGCCGACACCGGAAACATTTCGCTGATAATCATCGCAACCGGCCTGTTTTTTTGCATTTTGAGAGACACGCCCATGTCGCCCTTCATAAGGCTCGCAATGTAATTTTTAAGCTGAACGGGAAGGGGCTTGTCAAGCCCGTATTTCGCTTGCAGTTGCGCGAGTACTTGGGCGGAAATGGCTTTTTCACCGAGAAACGGTCCCCCCGGCACTGTATTCATCAGCAAGAACGTCAAACAAATGACAAAAAGGAGGGTGACAAAAGCCAAAACGATTCGTTTTACAATATAGGAGAACATAAAAATCACCTTATCATTTCTTGCGGGATTTGTCAACGCCGCAAGCGGCTGGGCGATTGTGGTTTTTTGCGGCGCTTTGTACCACAAAAATCCCGATTATTTGGTTTCTGCGAACCTTTGGTTCGATGGCAGTTTGCGCGGCAAGAAATCGACTAACCGGCGATTTTTTGGGATTTTATGCGCGAAGCGCGACAAACTGCTAGCGCATGAGAGCCGCGAGGCTTGCGTCGCCGGCGCATGATTATGGCTTATTAGGATCCGGCGTTGGCGTCGTCGGCAATAGATATCCATAAACCGGTGTCAATCGGCGGCGGGCTTTCCGCCAACGTCTGACTGCGCCGCAATTCCCGCGTTGCGGATCCGCGTCCGCGCATTTCAGACTAGACGCTCCATAAGGCTAGGTGTTTTTCCCTATATATCGTCTATTGTTTATATAGCATTATTAATATCTATATAAAGTATAGCGTAAAGTATCTGTTAAAGTTACGGATGTTTTTCAAAGCCAACCACGTTTTGAAAAACACTCGTGTGATGAGACTAGTATGAGAGGAGGATGGATGGCTTGATGTGGAGAATGCATAAAGAAACGCTGATTACTATAGGCGTTATTGCCGTGTTGCTGGCGGTTTTTCTTGCAACCCGAAGCAGAGATATGGACTACAGCGCAAAATATACGGGATCTGATTTGAAAACCAATAAATCAGGCAGGCAAAACACTTATGCAAAATATCTGGATCGTCATGCGGGCGCGGCGACGGGCGCGAAAGACATTCCAATTGATATTTTTTCTTATACGGCGGCTGAAGGCGCGGCGGAGCTTGTTAATTTCGAGGGCGAGGCGAGGGCGCTGAGAACGGAGGAAGGCGGATTCGTTGAATACAGCGTTTACGTCGAGAAGGCCGGCTTGTACAACATCTATCTGGAATATTTTCCTGTTGAAGCGCGCGGCATTCCCATTGAGCGGAGCCTCTTGATTAATGGCGAGACGCCTTTTTTGGGCGCGGAACAACTCGCCTTCCAGAGGGTTTGGGGCGATGCGCCTACGGGTGTAAAAATCGACAACCAAGGTAATGAAATCCGTCCCTCGCAGGTTGAAAAACCTCGCTGGGAAGCGGCGTATCTGAAAGATTACATGGGTTATTTTACCACCCCCTACCAGTTTTACTTTAAAGCGGGCGACAACACCATCCGATTCGACGGCATAAATGAGCCTATGGCGATCCGCAAGATACACGTAACTGGCGTTGCGGTCACGCCAGCGTATGCGGACTACATAAAAAAATTCAATGCCGGAGGATTTCAGAATACAAATCAAACCTTTATGGAAAAAATACAGGGTGAAGCGGCGTTGTACCGTTCCGATCCCTCCCTTTACGCGGTGTACGACCGGTCGTCCGGCGCCACCGAACCGGTGAGCGTCGCAAAAATCAAGCTGAACATGATAGGCGGGCAAAGCTGGCGCGTTTCCGGACAGTGGATCGAATGGGAAATTGATGCGCCGGAAGACGGCATGTACCGTCTTTCCGTTAAAGCGCGGCAGAACTACAACCGCGGTTTCGTATCAAACCGCACTCTGCGGATTGACGGCGAAATCCCCTGTCAGGAAGTCGCGGCGATACCGTTCAAATACAACAATAAATGGACGCTGGTTACATTCAAAGACAAAGATGGAAACGATCTATATTTCCCGCTCGCCAAAGGCAAGCATTCGATCAGGTTTGACATAACACTTGGAGAATTGGGCGAAATGTTGAATATTATGGAAGAAAGCGTATTCCGTCTCAATGAGATTTACCGTAAAATTCTGGTCTTGACCGGTCCGGAGCCTGATCCTTACCGCGATTACCGCGTGGATTATGTGTATCCAGATGTCATTACGGCAATGGCGAAGGAAAGCAAAATTCTGTACAAGCTGGTTGACGATCTGACCGCCTATTCAGGCGAGCGCGGCTCTCAGGCCGCTTCGGCGCTTACTTTGGCGCGTCAGCTTGAGCTGTTTGTGAAAAAGCCGCATAAAATTCCGCAGATGCTCATAAACTTTAAGGGCAACATCAGCGGGCTTGGGGACAGCTTAAACGGCCTCGCCCAATCGCAGCTTGACATAGATTACCTTGTGGTAAGCGCGAAGGATGCGAAACTGCCGGTTGTACATGAAAATTTCGCCGTAGCGGCAATACATGAATTGAAGTCGTTTTTTGTGTCGTTTTTCGTTGACTACAACAATCTCGGCGATGTATACAAAGGCGAAGATGTTGTTGATGTATGGATGTTAAGCGGACGCGATCAAAGCGTCATCCTAAAAGCGATGATTGACGACACGTTCACGCCCGTGACCGGCGTTAAGGTGAATGTCAAGCTCGTCGCTCCGGACGCGGTTATGCCCGCCGTAGTCGCGGGAACAGGTCCGGACGCGGCGCTCTCGATACCACAAGGCGATCCGGTAAACTACGCGATCCGCAGCGCCGCTATGGATTTGTCGCAATTCGGGAGCTTCGACCAAATGAAAGCCGAATTCTACGACAGCGTGTTTGTGCCGTTCCGCTATGGCGGCGGCACGTACGGTTTGCCGGAAGCCCAGTACTTCAATGTGATGTTCTATCGTACGGACATCATGGCGGAACTTGGCCTCGACCCGCCTCAGACATGGGAAGATTTGATAAACATATTGCCGGTTATTCAGAAAAGCAACATGAATGTCGGCATCCCGTCCGTGGCGACGACAAGCGATTTCTCGAACTTCCTCGCCCAGCTTTACCAGCGTCATGGAACGCTCTACAACGAGGACGGCTCAAGAACCATGCTTGACAGTGAAATCTCGGTTGACGCCTTTGACGCATATACGAAATTCTTCACCCATTACAAGGCGCCGACGGTCTACGACTTTGTAAACCGTTTCCGCACCGGGGAAATGCCGCTCGGGTTTGCGGATTACACGACGTTCAACACGCTGGAAGTGTTCGCGCCGGAAATCCGCGGATTGTGGGACTTTGGGCTTATGCCCGGCGTAAGGCAGCCTAACGGCGAGATCGACCGTTCCGTGCCTACAGGCTCTGTCGCCTCAATGATCTTCTCGAACGCAAAGAAGCCGGAAGCCGCATGGGAGTTCTTGAAGTGGTGGGTGAGCGCGGATACGCAAGTGCGGTTCGGACGCGAGCTTGAGAGCGTCATGGGAGCGGCTGCGCGTTACCCGACCGGAAACATGAAAGCCTTTCAGCGGCTTTCATGGGGTTCCCGCGAAATGGCGGTGTTAAGCGAACAGCGTTCGTGGACGGTCGGTACGCCGGAAGTGCCGGGCGGTTATTATGTCAACCGTCATATAGTAAACGCGGTGCGCCGCGTACTGAACGAAGGCGAGGATACGCGCGAAACGCTGCTTGATTACAGCCGCACCATAAATGACGAGTTGATAAAAAAACGAAAGGAATTCGGGCTTGAGTAGAGCCGTCAAGGAGAGATGATAAATGAGTTTTAAATCTTATGCGGCAAAGAGAAGAGAACGGTTCGGCAATCTTCTGAAACAAATTGGGAGGGCCAGGACATGTTATCTTTTTTTGTTGCCTTATGCGGTTGTATTTGCGCTTTTCGTTGTGGCGCCACTGATTGTTTCTATTTTTTATAGTTTTACGTATTACAACATCCTTGAAGATCCCACATTTATTGGACTGCGCAACTACATCAACCTGCTTTTGAGCGACGACGTATTTCTGACGGCGGTGAAGAACACCTTTATACTCGCCGCAATCACCGGTCCCATCGGCTATCTCGCATCCTTCCTATTCGCGTGGTTCATTTATGAACTGCCGCGCTACATTCGCGCGTTTGTAACGCTGATCTTCTATGCGCCCTCTATTTCAGGGTCTGTGTACATAATTTGGGCGATCATTTTTTCCGGCGACGCTTACGGCTACATAAACGGACTGCTGATGCAAATAGGTATAATCGATCAGCCGGTGTTGTGGCTGACGGATCCAAACTACATGATGCCGGTTATGATCGTCGTCGTCCTGTGGATGAGTTTAGGCACGGGCTTTTTGGCGTTTATCGCGGGGCTTTCCACCATTGACGAAAGCCAGTACGAGGCGGGCATCATGGACGGCATAACGAATCGCTGGCAGGAACTGTGGTATATCACATTGCCGAACATGAAAGGCATGTTGCTGTTCGGCGCGGTCATGGCCATCACCCAGTCCTTCGGCATCGCCGATGTAACGACCGCGTTGTGCGGGTTCCCAAGCACCGACTACGCGGTGCATACGGTGGTGAACCACCTTGTCGACTACGGTTCAATCCGGTTTGAAATGGGGTACGCTTCCGCCATCGCAACGTTGCTGTTTCTCGCGATGATTTTGTGCAATAAAGCGGTTCAGAAAATGTTGAGCCGGGTTGGAACATGAGGGGGAGGAAACTGTGAAAAAGGCGCCTAAGAAAAAATTAATGAAAAATCTGAGTCACAGAAGACCAAACCGGTCTCTGGGAGGCGATATCTTTATCAGCATCATCCTCACGATTTTCGGGTTGTTTTTTGTATATCCGCTCTTGTACGCGATCAACAACGCTTTTAAACCGCTGAATGAGATATTCCTGTTTCCGCCCAAGCTGTTTGTCCAGCAGCCCACCATGAACAACTTCCAGGATTTGTTCATTATAATGAGCAAATCCTGGGTGACGTTTTCACGGTACATATTCAACACCGTGTTTATCACCTTTGGCGGGACGCTTGGGCTTGTCATTCTCGCTTCAATGGGGGCGTTTGTGGTCTCGAAATACGTGTTTCCGGGCGCCAAGCTTTTCTTCTCCATCGTCATTACCACGCTTATGTTTTCCGGTTATGTAACGGCGATTCCAAACTATCTTATTATGACGAGGCTGGGATGGGTGGACACCTACCTTGCGGTCATCATTCCCGCTTTTGCCATGCCTATGGGCTTTTTCCTGCTGAAGCAGTTCATTGACACCATACCGAACACGCTCATTGAGGCGGCGAAAGTCGACGGCGCGGGCGAGGCGCGGATATTCGCGCAAATCATCATGCCGATGATCAAACCGGCGTGGCTGACGGTTATGATTTTTTCCGTTCAGAACCTTTGGAACGCCCGCGCATCAAATTTTATTTATTCGGAGCAATTGAAAACCCTGCCGTACGCGCTGGGGCAGATTATCACCGCAGGCGTGGCGAGAGTCGGCGTCGGCGCCGCGGTCACCTTGTTTGTTATGATTGTTCCTCTGGTCATGTTCATCTTGTGCCAGAGTAATGTTATTCAAACAATGGCGAATTCCGGCATTAAGGAATAAGGAGGAAGCGACATGAAATTTCCATTATTTTCAAAATTGTTGGATGCGCCAAAAATGGCGGAGCCAAAGCCGTTCTCTTTATCAAGAATCGTGATCGCGTCCGGTTTTATCCTGTTTTTCCTGCCGTTCGCATCTCCTCTCTTTGCGGACGTGGCGACAAATTATTCGTACAACTACGATTATTGGAACGAGCAGGTCGTTTCACCCGATTCGTACCATGTAAGCGCCTACCTCATCGGAGATGATTTTGGCATTGAGAATTTTCGCGATCCGCAAGGCTTATTTATTAAAGACAACCGCATCTATATCTGTGATTCCGGCAACAACCGGATAGTGCAGCTTGAGGCGAAACCGGACGGATCCTATGATCTTACACGGATCATCGCTTCTTTCTGGATTGGCGAAGAGGAAAGCGCGTTCAATTACCCGTCTGATCTGTTTGAAACCAAAGAAGGCGAACTGTTTATCTGCGATACAAACAACCACAGGGTCGTCTGGCTTGACAAGGACATGAACTACGTCGCTTCAATAATAAAACCGGTTGATGAAAGTTTTGACGCGAATGTGGAATTTCTGCCGACGAAAATAGTCGTTGATCATGCGGGGCGTATATTCCTTCAGGCGAGGAACGTCAACAAAGGACTTATGGAATTTGACAAAAACGGCGTTTTTGTAGGGTTCATGGGGGCGAATAAGGTGTGGGTCAATCCTGTTGACTATATATGGAAGTTGATTTCCACTCAAGCGCAACGGGCGCGGATGGATCTGTTCATCCCCACAGAATACAACAACCTCTGCCTTGACAACGACGGTTTCATCTACGTAACGAACAGCAGCAGTTGGTATATAGCCTCAGTACGCCGGCTTAACGCGATGGGGCAAGACATTCTCATACGGAACGGATACGAAGACCCGGTGGGAGATATTTCTTTCGGCAGCGCGGGCGGCGTCAGCGGATCTTCCAAGTTTATTGATGTGGCGGCGCTGGACAACGACAGTTACGCCTGTTTCGACCGCGTCCGCGGACGCATTTTTATGTACGACTTCCAGGGAAACCTGCTGTATGCGTTCGGCGGACTCGGCAATTACAAAGGCTATTTTTTGCTACCGGTCGCCCTTGATAAAATGGGCTACTCGCTCTTCGCGCTTGATGCGCGAGCGGCGACGCTCACCCGCTTCGATTTGACTACATACGGTGATCTCATCAATACAGCGTTGGGTGAATATAAGGCGGGACGGTATGAATCGTCTGCGGAGAAGTGGGAACAGGTGCTGAAAATGAATGGCAACTATGACCTTGCCTACATCGGCATTGGGCGCGCCGCGCTCCGGCAGGGCGACTACCTGAAGGCGATGGAATACTACAAGCTGAAGCGGGACGATAAAGGCTACGGCAAAGCGTTTCAGTTCTACCGCAAGCAATGGATGGAAGAAAATTTATGGAAAATACTGCTTGTCCTCGCCATTGTCATTATTGTTCCCAAGTTGGTTAAAGGCATACTGAAATTTCGCAGGGAGGTCATGGAAGAATGAACGGAACGATTCAAATAATGGACAAGCCAAAGTCGGCGCGTTTGGGATTAACGCTCAAATATGCGTTGTATGTTATAACGCATCCATTTGACGGTTTTTGGGATTTGACGCATGAAAAACGAGGATCCCTTGCGGCGGCGAATATTATTACCGCGGCGCTGGTGTTGGTTGAAGTGTTGCGTCTTACTTTAACCAATTTCCAGTTTATTTCTATAAATATGGAATATTTTAATGTCATCACTGTGGCGCTCCGTATCCTTCTGCCGCTTTTTTTGTGGACGGTCGCCAACTGGAGCCTTACGACATTGATGGACGGCAAGGGCCGTATTCTTGAAATCTATATGGCGACAGCGTATGCATTCACCCCGTATATTATTATCAATGCGGCTATGATAGTGTTAAGCCAGTTTATTACGGAACAGGAAGGCGCAATTTATTATGTCTTAACCAGCTTTGCGCTTGTGTGGTCGGTTCTGCTGGTGTTGGCGGCGATGATGATGGTTCATAGTTACAGCGCCACGAAAGCGATTCTTTCCAGTTTGCTTTCTATAATAGCGATGGGCGTTATGGTGTTTATCTTTCTTATGTTTTTTAGTCTTATCAGTGATGCGATGGCCTATTTCATATCACTGTACAAAGAAATCGTTTTCAGGCTGACTTAGGAGAGGGGACATGAAAAAGAATTTAACGCCGGTTTTGCGAATGTTGCTATTGCCCGTCATAGTGGGAGGAATTTTCATTTCGGCATCCTGCAACAGAGTGAAAGCGGAAGATAAAAGGATACAGTGGTACGAATGGGACGGCAATGAAAAAGAGGTGGTGATCCAAAATAGCCAGCTTGAACTGCGATTTTTTCCAAAAACCGCAGGCTTCACATTGACGGACAAGACTACCGGAACGGTATGGCATTCCACTCCGGAAGATGCGGCGGACGATCCCGCGTCCGACGGTTTGACGAAACAGATATTGCAATCACAGTTTACGTTGGTTTACTCGGATGACGCGGGCGTGGGCGTGACGCTGCCGAATTCCAGATACAGCGTTGAAAAAGGCATGTTCGAATACGACTTGGTTGACGGCGGGCTTGAAGTGAACTACACGGTTGGCAATGTGTCGCGTGTTTTCTATATTCCAAAAGCGATTAGGGAACGGCGCTTCATTGAATTCCTTGAAAAGATGGAAAAATCGGATAGCGACAAGGTTGAAGGAAGCTACCGCCTATACGACATCAACAGACTGCGCGCAAACGACAACAAAGACGCGCTTCTTGCGTCTTATCCGGACTTAAAGGAAGAAAAGGTGTACGTCCTGAGAGACGCCACGCAGGATTTTATGAAGGCGCAAATCGACGACCTGCTTGCCTCCGTTGGTTATACAATAGAAGATTACGAGGAAGACGCCGTGCGGTATAACGCGCCGGCTGAGGCTGAAAAGCCGGTGTTTAACGTAACCGTCCGCTACGAATTGGACGGCAACGCTCTTGTGGTGAGCGTCCCGTTTGATAAATTGGCGTTCAGACCTGTATTCCCCATAACTCAGTTGAACCTTCTGCCGTATTTCGGCGCGGGCGGCGTTCAGGATGAAGGGTATCTGTTTGTGCCGGATGGAAGCGGCGCCCTTATAAATTTTAACAACGGCAAAACCGGGCAGCTTGCGTACAACAACTATGTGTACGGTTGGGATGCGGGCATGTTCCGCGAAGCGATCATCCACGACAACAAGGGGCCGTTTCCGGCGTTCGGCGTCCAGAAAAATGGCAATGCGCTTCTGTGCGTGATTGAAGAAGGCGCTTCCTACGCAAGCGTCAGGGCGGATGTTTCCGGCAGAAACAGCTCCTACAACAATGTATATGGGCAGTACGCCGTCATGCATGGAGCGAGTCTGGATGTTTCGGCGAAATCCGACAAAGCCGTGTATATGTACCAGGCGCAGCTTCCGCAGGGCGAACGGATCGTTCAACGATACATACTTTGCGCTGAAGACACCTATGTCGGAATGGCGAAAGAATTCAGAAAATACCTGCTTGCGAAAGACAGCGGGCTGAACGACAAGATCGATGGCGGCGTTCCTATTGCGGTGGAGATTATCGGGGCTGTGGACAAGATTCAGCATCGAGTCGGCATTCCTTTTAACCTGCCGTTAAAACTCACTTCATATGAAGAGGCGGAGGGAATGGTGGAAGACTTCGCCGCTTTCGGCTGGAAAAATGTGAATGTCAAAATGATTGGCTGGTTTAACAACGGCGTCGAGCATTCCGTGCCGTCGGACGTACGCCTGATTTCCGGGTTGGGCGGCAAGAACGCATTCAAGAGCCTTGTTTCCACGGCGCGCGACTTTGGTTTCAAATTGTACGCCGAGGGTGATTTCCTCCATATGCGTGATAACGGGCCTTTCGACACGTTCAGCTTGTATACGGACGCGGCGCGGTATGTTACCCGCAAGCGGATAGAGAGCTATCCCTACAGCTTCGTCTGGTTCGGGGAGCGGAAGAATTGGGGCAAGATCAGTTATATGGCGACGCCTCTTTACATGAAAGAACTCATTCAGGGCTTTGAAGAGAAAACCGGAAAATTGGGCGTAACAAACGTCGCGTTCAGAACAATCGGCGCGAGGCTTGGAGGCGATTACTATGAAAAACGGTTTGTAAGCCGCGAGGCGTCCATGAACCTACAAAAAAGAACGCTCGCCGAATTAAAACAGAAGGGAAGGGGAGTTCTCGTGAATACGGGCTTTTTGTACACCGCGCCCTACGCTGATTTCATCACCGATATACCGCTTGTGGATCAGGCGTTCGGCATTACCGACATATCGATACCTTTCTACCAAATCGTTCTGCATGGACTCGTACCCTTTGCGGGACGGGCGATCAACCTCGCTGAGGATTACCGGCTTAATTTGTTGAAATCCATTGAGAGCGGAGCTGGTTTGTATTTTAGTTTTATGACCGAGGACAGCGCGATTCTTCAGGAAACGAAATTCAGACAATTTTACGCCAATGAGTACAGCAAGTGGGTGGGCGATGCGGACGCCATTTATCAGCGGTTTGCGCGTGATTTTGACGGTTTGTTCAATCAAAAGATTGACAGTCATGAAATACTCGCGCCGAATGTAACGCTGACCATATACGAAAATGGCGCCAAAGTTTTGGTGAACGCAGGCAAAACGAGTTGCAGCTATGAGGGCAGAAATGTAGCCCCGTACGATTATGCGATAATAAAGTAGGAGGAATAGATGGAGAAAAATAATCTGACGCTTGAAACCAAGAACGTCATAGCGGGTTATCTTTTCATATCGCCGTTTCTCATTGGGTTTCTGGCGTTTATGGTGTTTCCAATTATAGAATCGCTGAGGATGATATTCAGCGACGTCAGAATCGACACGGTGAAACAAGGGTTTTCCATGACCTTTACGGGGATGGCAAACCTGAACAAGGTTTTTTTTATTGACGCGGAATTCAACCGTATGCTGGTCGAAGAATTGGGGCGCATGGTGCTGATCGTGCCGGCGGAACTCATTTTCAGCCTTTTTGTCGCGTTGATTTTGAATCAAGAATTTAAGGCGAGGGGATTTGTGCGCATGGTTTTCTTCCTGCCGGTTATTCTGTCATCGGGCGTTATGATTGGCCTTGAGACGAACAATACGCTTCTAAACGGCATGGCCGAAATGATACGGGACAGTAATACGATGAAGGCGTCTGTCACCAGCGTACTTGAGGATATTCTTGTCGTTTCTGAAGGATCGGGGGATAACGCGGTGGCCGATTTTATGGGCTATATTTTCGCGGTTGTCAATCAGGTTTACGACATTGCAATGGCATCCGGCATACAGATCATTATCTTTCTGTCAGCGTTGCAGTCAATCTCGCCAAGCGTGTATGAAGCCGCGCAGATTGAAGGCGCGACTAAATGGGAAAGTTTCTGGAAGGTGACCTTTCCTATGGTGAGCCCTTTGATACTGGTTAATGTCGTTTACAGCGTGGTGGACTATTTCATAAGAACGGATAATACGGTGATGACAAAAATACGTACAACACTTATGCAGCGTCTAGAATACGGCTTTGCAACGGCAATGGCGTGGGTGTACTTCTTGGCGGTCATCGTCATTCTTGGCATAGTGGCGTTTGTTATTTCAAAGAAGGTGTACTACTATGAGTAAAATATTTAATTTGAAAGAATTCTATCGATTTTTGGATCAGAACCGGGCTTCAAGAGGAATCCTTCTTAAAACGAAGGTTGGAGACGTTTTATTCAAAGTATGCCGCGCTTTGTTGCTGTTTGGACTTTGTTTTCTTATCCTACAGCCGCTTCTGGACAAATTAAGCATAGCTTTTATGGCGTTGCAAGACTTGTACGACCCGACTGTCATAAGCATACCAAGACACTTTACGCTGGACAATTTCGCGTTGGCGAGCCAATTGATGAACTTCTTTCCCACGCTTTTCAGGACGCTTGTTTTGGTTGTCGTCAGCGCGACGTTGCAAATCGCCGCGTGTACGCTCACGGGCTATGGATTTGCGCGTTTTAAATTTCCTCTGAAAAACTTCTGGTTCGCCTGTGTCATGCTTATCATTGTGGTTCCGCCGCAGACAATAATGGCGCCGCTGTACCTGAATTTTCGGTTTTTTGACGTATTCGGACTTATTCGCGGATTGACCGGCAAACCGATCAACATGTTGAACAGCGCGGCGGGTTATTTGTTGCTGTCGATTACGGGAATGGGCTTAAAAAGCGGTTTGTACATCTTTATGCTCAGGCAGTTTTTCCGCAGTATGCCGAAAGAGCTTGAAGAAGCCGCGTGTATAGACGGTTGTGGCAAGCTGAGGACGTTTGGCGAGATTATTCTTCCTGACGCCGCGCCTATGGTTACGTCGTGCTTTTTGTTCTCTTTTGTATGGCAATGGACGGATTCCTTCTATTCCAGCCTCTTCCTGACGACATATAGGGTGCTTGCCGCCCAACTCGGCGCGGTCTCCGACCGCCTGAGCGAATGGTGGGCGCAAAGCGTTGGTTACGCAAGCGGCGCTTTGCCGCCGGTCGGTTATATGCAGGCGATCATCGCCACTGGCATGTTGATGAGCCTTATACCAATTATCATCCTGTATCTTATAGCCCAAAAAGCGTTTGTTCAGAGTTTGAGCCGGACAGGTATTGCGGGCATGTAGCCTGCCCTGCGGGAAATTTCATTGAAAAATTTTTTATAGAGGCTTTCCTAAAACGCGCCCTATGGGTCGTCAGTTTTGGGAAACGTTCTATTTAAATAGGGGAGCCTTTGAGAATTTAGTTTTGAGATTTTTTTTTACCCTACGGAGAGTCTCGCTGTAACTGATTATACTAAAAGTGATTAGTGATTTTATTCGGAGGATATCTAGAAATCTAATTGGGGGGTTTCCAGATATTTTTATATGGAAAAAACGCCCTTGTAGGGCAATTTTTTCTGTTCATAGGTAAAAAACCTGATAGTTTGCTTTATGAAATGTTTTATTGTAGATAGATAGGAGGAAAGATATGTCAAGAAAAGCAAAACAATTTGGTGTTGTGTTGCTCTCACTTATGATTGCGGTAGTATTTATTGGATGTCAGAAAAAAAAGGCCGCCGATGAAGCCGCTGTAGTTACGGAAGCCGCTGAACGCGATCTCGGTGGTATGGAAATCATTTACGGCAACTGGTGGGCTGATTACGATGTAGACAGCTACGAGCCGAATAATCCGGCTGACGAAAGAACTCTTGAATGGCGCAAGGAAATTCAGCAAAAGTACAACTTTAAGATGCGGGAAGCGAATGTAGCCACATGGGAACTTATGATGGAAGAAAGCGCGTCCTCCATCATGGCGGGTACGCCTATTGCGCAGATTATTCAACTCCAGCCGGGGTGGGCGATGGCGCTTTATGGGCAGAAATTGCTTGCGCCGTTGGATGTGCCGAGCGTTGATTTTAACCAGGACAAACCCATACAGTGGAACAGATCGGTTAGGGATGCCTTTACTTTCAATGGAAATACATATGCCCTTACGGTTGGATATGGCGGATCACAACACGGCGGCGGGGTGTTTTACAACAAACGGCTCTTTGAAGAAGCCGGTTTGGACCCGAACCTGCCTTATGATTTGCAGAAGTCAGGGGAATGGACGTGGGAAAAATTCCGCGAGATCTGCGCAAAAGTTCAACGCGACGTTGACAATGACGGTGTGATTGACGTGTATGCCACCGCATCAATATCTACCGATGCGCTTGATTTTATTCTTGCCAGTAATGGCGCCCGCATCATTGATAAAGATTCCTCCGGTAAATTTGTTCTTGCCATCAATAAACCTGAATTCCTTGAAGCCCTTCAGTTCTCTTGCCAGTTGTTCTTGGATGGCTATGTCAGAATCCAACGCCCGGACGAAAACTGGAATTATTTTGAACCGTTGTTCCATGACGGGAAAATCGCCATGCGTATAGCCCAACAGTACGTCGCGCAACAACTTGCTGAGATGAAGGACGATTGGGGATTTGTACTGTTTCCCAGGGGCCCAAAACTTTCCAATTATCTGTTTAGTCAGGATGAAAACGTATGTATAATTCCCTCAACCTATACACCAGAAGAAGTTGACAACATCATGTTCGCCTATAAAATGTGGCAGACTCCCGCTCCGGGAAACGATGATGACAATGCGTGGAAAGGCGCTCAATACAACATCTATCGTGACACCCGCGCCGTTGATGAAACGCTCGTTATGATTCGTGATCCCAGTTACAGCATCTTCAAATATGAAAACCTGCTTGGTGGTTTTACCAACGCAGCCAGAGGTCAGATGGCGTGGAATATGTGGGTTGACGGCGTAGCCCAGAACCCGGCGCAACTCATTGAACAAGTCACCCCTTCATGGCAAGCCATTGTTGAAGATGCCAATATAGAACTCCAGTAAGCCAACTTATACGCTCCATTGATTACATTGCCCCGCCGCGAAAAGCGGCGGGTTTTTTGTCCGTGACTTGCGGGTGCGCGCAGTTTGCGAAGTCGCAACGATCATTTCCGCAACAACGCTTGACATTATTTCGTTTTAATTTCTTTTGTAAATATACATAATGTCCAGTTGTTTATTGCCGCGCGCAATATAGAAACGCTTGCTTGTCTCAAATCCGTTTTGGAAGAGAAAGAGTTTGAACCGATGCAGGAACACGCAAAAATGTTTGCCGCCTCGCGGACAGTAAATGTTGGATATAAGGCTTATAGGCGTTTTTTTGAAGGATTAAAGACGTTATTAATAATGACGCCGAAATAAAGAATTGGTATATGAGTCTGTTCCAAAACGCGAACTTGCGTTCTGGTTGGTTTTGGAGGTGATGTCGTTCTTAAATTTTTCGGAGATTATTTAAGCCATATACTGCCATATTTTGAAATAGCTAACAGAGATTATAAAAAGCTCGCCCACGCTGGGCGCTTCGCGCCAGTTTTTTGTTGCGATAACGGCTCCAGCGCATTTGCCAGCGCTAGTCGCGTTTCTGTTGAACGGGTTATATACGGCGTCCGTTGCGCCGACCCTTGACAGTATTCCACTCTCATTTTATACTCTCACCCTAGATGTATGATCGCTACTATTGAAAAAGACGTACGCCGTGTTCTTGTCATGGCGATAGTCAACTGTACCAACGACTCTTTTTTCGCGCAAAGCAGGGCGGCTGACATGGAGACGGCGGTGGAAAAGGCGTTGCGCGCCGTGGAGGACGGCGCGGACATCATTGACATCGGTGGAGAATCGACGCGGCCCGGCGCGGCGTATATAGGCGAGGAAGAAGAGGCTCGGCGGGTGTTGCCGGTCATTCGGGGCGTCAGACGCCAGTCAGACGCCCCCATATCGGTGGACACGCGGAAAGCCGCGGTTGCGGCCGCGGCTTTGGAAGCCGGGGCGAACATCATCAACGATATTTCCGCGCTGGAAGACGATCCCGATATGGGAAAGGTTTGCGCGGCGCATCGCGCTAAAGTCGCGCTTATGCACAAGAGAGGCGCGCCTGAAACCATGCAAAATGATCCGTTCTACCAAGATGTTGTTGGGGAGGTCGCCGCTTATTTGCAAAACGCGGCGCGGAGGGCTTTGGACGCGGGCGTTGCGCGGGAAAACATTATACTTGATCCGGGCGTTGGTTTTGGGAAACGGCTGGAAGACAACACGGCGCTCATCAAGCGCCTTGCAACAATCCGCGCTCTAGGCTATCCTGTGCTGATTGGGCTTTCGCGGAAGACCTTCATTGGAGAACTGACCGGAAGGGGCGTCGAGGACAGGCTCGCCGGCACTCTTGCGGCGAACGCGGCCGCCATTATGGCCGGAGCGGATATCATCAGGGTACACGATGTTAAAGAAGCGGTTGATATGGTAAAGGTGTTGCATGGAGTGGCTGCAGAAACTGTCGGCAATGTATGACATAATACGTCCGGCGCTGGACATAACGATCTTGGCGTTATTGCTGTACATGACGTATGGTCTTTTGGTAAAAACCCAAGCCGTACAGATGATAAAAGGCGCGGGTTTTCTCGCCTTGGTGTATGGACTTGCGACCTTGCTGAGACTCACCACGCTGGTGTGGATACTCAAGGCGCTGGCTCCCGGACTGCTCATCGCAGTCGCCATTGTGTTTCAGCCTGAATTGCGCAAGATAATCCTCCGACTCGGGCAAAGCGAGTTTTTCAGACCGAACGCCAAGCCGAACGCGGGGCATCTGGAAGCCGTCATTACGGCTGCGGAAATTCTTTCCCAAAAACGGCGCGGCGTGCTTGTCGTGTTTCCCCGAAAAATCAACATCAAGAACATCATTGATACGGGGACAAAGCTCAACGCGGAAATTTCTTCAAGCCTCATCGTCGCCATTTTTGAGTTTGACGGTCCCCTCCACGATGGGGCGATGATCATTCAGAATGAGCGGATCGCGGCTGCCGGATGCTTCCTTCCCCTGTCCGAGCAACAGGACATCAAGAAAAGTTTCGGCACCCGTCATAGAGCGTCTTTGGGCATGTCCGAGCAGTCGGACGCGGTGATTCTGGTTGTTTCTGAAGAGACCGGGGCTATCAGCCTTGCCTTTGACGGAAAATTGTACTACGATCTTTCACCTATAGAAGCCGCTCGAAAACTGCGGGATCTGCTTGAGCATGGGAAACGCAGCGCCGGTGTTGGAGAGACAAGCATGGACACCGGCGATGCAAACGGCTCGTTCGATGGCATTAATCCTATGGAAGCCGCTCCATTTAAGAAGTGAGAGAGGCGTCTAGTATGAAGACACTGGATTATAGAAAAATACTTTTGAAAATCGCCGGGAACTGGACCGCCAAGGTGGTATCCGTTGTATTGGCGATACTGTTGTTTGCGTTTCACAAGGCGTCTTCCATGGAGGAGCGCTTTTTCTCAGCGCCGTTGCATCTGGAAATTGACGGAAGCTATACGCCTTCCAGCCCGTATGACCAGACGCTCCGTGTGAGCCTGCGCGGGGAAGCGAACAGTATTTATCCGATTCTGGAAGATGATATCATCGCCTACATTGATCTCAAGGGAAAAACCAAGGGGACGCACCGTGTTCCGGTACAGATACGGAAAAAAGGAACCGCTTTGGGCGTTGATCCCCTTGAAATAAAGGTTGAACCTGGAGAAATATCGTTGACCATAGATCATAAGGCAAGCAAAACGGTGCAGCTTAAGACAAACGTCAGGGGTAGCCTGCGCAACGGCTATCAACTTGCGGGCTGGACTCTTACGCCTGAACAAGCCGTTATCGATGGTCCCGCAGATGTACTCGCAACTATTTCAGAGCTTTTTACCGAAGACGTAGAGCTTGACGGCCATGATTCGGACTTTTCCATTGTAGTGAACATTTTGAATCATGAACCGCTCGCCATAATACGGGGAGGCGCGATGGCGGAATTCAAGGGCGTTGTGCAGGAAATTCTTGCGCAGAAAACCTACGAAAACATCCCCATTAGCCTGAGGAATCTGGATTCCATCCGCTGGACGGCAATCTTGAACATTGAGAATGGGAGCGTCTCGGTTGAAGGCAGGCAACGCGATCTCAACCGGTATACGGCGCTTGACGCATTCAGCGTAGATTGCGCGGGAATTCAGGAAGCGGGTTCCTTTTCCCTGCCGGTTGATGTGAACATACCCGTGTACCTCAGCGCCACGGCAAGCGCCCCAAAAATGGTTGTCGTTACGGTACGTGCGGCGGAACTATCCGACGCCGGTGACGAGGATGCGGCGCCGCGTTAGCCCTCACACGCTATGCGTACACGGTGCGCCGCGCTTCGGGGAGTGTCACCGCAATGTTCTCAATAAAGCGCGTAATTCCGGATCCGCCGCATGTTGCTGATCGACGCTCGGCGGCGAAGCGGCGTCTTGCGTTTCCGGTATCAACAAAACCTCGTCTCCGTCTGCAATATGGTCGAAAAAGCCGACCCGGGAAAGCGTACCGGCTGCGACTTCTTCATCAACGACGGTAATGATCAGCGCGCCAACCACATCTCCCGGCGAGTAAAGGATTCCTATGCCTTCATTTTTAATGACGGTCTGCTTTTTTCTCACCACATCGTAGGTCGCTCCGGCTCTCACCCCATCCGCCTTTCCCTTGTCAATGAGTCCCTGCCCCTGTTTATGCTGGAGCAGTACGCTCCGGAACGGGAGGGATGCGCTTAATTGTTCGGTGATTCCGCGAGATGCGTTCCGCAGTTTGTCCGCGCCGGTACGATAGGAAGAGAAAACGCCGGCCGGGGATCCGGTGCGCGCCACGAAGAATTCGCCCTTGACCGATATGTCCCGCTCATTTTCATTTACCGATATGATGAGAAAGTAATCTGCGCCGGCTGAACGCGCTTCCCTGAAAGCTGCGGAAAAAGAGGGTTGTCTCAATTCAATGTTCATGGGAGTGATGTTTCTATCGTGGATCATAAAGTCTTTTATATAGGAAGCGGTGAGGGCGCCCGCGTCCGCATGATAAAAGCTTGACTGGGAAACGACCGAGAAAATCGCTACATTCCAATGGCGCCCGCCGCTTGTCGCTGGATCAACGCCCCACTGCCTGTGAAGCGCTTCGGCTAAAAGCGCGTCATAGGCTTCCACCGCATCATCCACAGTTTTGTCAGCGGCGCCGAGTTGCTGCATGAAGCGCAGTTCGTCAACATAACGCGCCGGGTAGCCTTGCAATCGGAGGATTTCGGCGTATTCCTTTCTGGCAGGCGCGTAGGGATTGATGCGGAGTCCGCGCCGGTATTCAAAAAGCGCCTGATCTGACAGGTTGGCGGCTCTGTAATCACGGGCGCGGTTGAAATGGTAGTCAGCCCAGCGTACGCGCGCCGGGTCTTCGAGGTTGGTGTCGGCTATAAGCCGCTCTTCCAGCGCAACGCGGATAAATTCGTCGCTCTGGTCGATGGCGAGCGCGTTTATAAAAATGTTCCTGGCATCGCCCTTGCGTCCAAGTTGGGCGTACGACATGCCCTTGAGGTACCACGCGCTTAAATTCTTCTGGTTGAACGCGATCGCCTCATCAGCAAGACGCGCCGCCTCTTCGTATTTGCCCGTTCTGTAACGGAGGTTCGCAAGAAGGGAACGCGCCGGATCAAAACCGGGCCTATAGAAGAGGGATTTTTCCGCATGCGCTATTGCGGAATTGATTCTTCCCGCCTCCGCATCCAAGTACGCCGCGTAGTAGTAGACACGGTGATCGTCCGTGTGCTGGAGGAGGGCGCGTTCTATGTAGGACTTCGCCTGCTCCGTATTGCCCAGCGATCCTTGTACAAGCGCGAGGGAGACGAGGAGGCGCCTGTCGTCCGGGTAGCGGCGGACGGCATCCTGGTAGCGCCGAACCGCATCCCCGGAATGGCCGCGGGCAATGTCAAGCTCCGAAGCGGCGAACAGAGCTTCTTTGTTGTAAGGTTCGCGGGAGAGCGACTCGGCGATCACCGAGAAAGCCGCGTCGAGTTGCCCCAGCGCAATGAGGACAAAGGCTTCAAGGTTTGCAAGGGCTATGTTTCCTCTCGCAAGAACGCGAGCCTTCCGCACCCATACGAGGGCTTCGTCAAATTCACCTAAATTGTAGTAACACTCGGCGAGCGCGGCGGTGGCTTCCACATGGGCGGGGCTGAGGCGCAGACATTCAAGCAAGGCTTCCGACGCGGAATACCAGTCCTCCTCCACCATGAAGGCGCGTCCCTGATTGTAGTAGGAGGACACGCTCGCAGGAGCTTGCGCGGCTTGCGCGTACAGAACGCCGGCGGTTGCGGATAGTGCTATTATAAGAATGAACCGGTATTTCATTTTTTTTACTCCTCGTTTTCACGCTTCACCACTATCTTTACTTTCTGGATTTTGTATCCTTCCATTTCCTGAATGATGAAGTCACATCCATTATACACGGTCTTTTCGTATTTAACAGGAATTTTCCCAAAAAGATCAAACACAAAGCCTCCCAAGGTGTCGAAATTATCAACGGGAAGATCAATGTTGATCTCTTCCGCGAGGTCTTCAAGATTGACGCGGGCGTCACAAAGGTACACGCTTTCGTTTATCTTGACTATGTTCTCGGTTTCATTGTCGAACTCGTCCTGAATGTCCCCGACGATCTCCTCAAGGATGTCTTCCATGCTCACAATGCCGGAGACGCCGCCGTACTCATCGACTACAACCGCAATATGCACCCGTTTGCGCCTGAGTTCCCGAAAAAGCTCGTCAATGCGTTTTGGCTCAGGCACGAAAAACGGTTTGCGAAGGAGTTTGTGAATGTCGAATTCTTGATTCTTGACAAGGCAGGTAAGAACATCCTTTGCATAGAGAATGCCAATGACGTTATCTATGGTCTCTTCGTACACCGGAAAACGGGAATGTCCGCTTTCTGTGATTGCGGCGAGAATTTCATCTCTTGGCGAGCTTGCGTGAATAAAAACCGTGTCAATGCGCGGCGCCATGATTTCTTTTACCGTGGTGCCGGAGAGTTCTATGATGCCCCGTATCATTTCCTTCTGCTCATTTTCAAGAGCGTTGAAGGTTTTTTGTGTTATCTCGGCGTCTTTTTTGAAAAAAGGTTTCATTGTTTTCCTTAACGCGCGCCGAGCGCTTTTCGCGCCCGATCAAGCCCGCGCCGCGCATCGGTCATCTGCGGATTAATTGACAAAGCTTTCTCGTAAGCTAGAAGCGCGTTGACATAGTCCCCCGCGCTCTCGCGGGCGTAGGCGAGGCGGGCGAGCCATTCCGCATTTTTCGGTTGCCAATGCACTGCGGTTGACAAGGCGATGTCCGCCGAATGAAATTTGCCGAGCCTGATGTACAACTCGCCCATAAAGAAGTAAACCTGATCGATGTATCCTCCTTCAGGCGCGTAATTGACGTATTCCTGAAAATAGCGCAGGGCGTCCTGATTTCTGCCTTGATAATAGCTGGTTTCCCCAAGAATTTCAATGATCCGCGGGTCGTACCGGCTGACATTGCGCCCCGCCGCCGCGTAGGTATAGGCTTCCTCGTATCTGCCCAAGCGTATGAGACTCCACGCCGCGACAACATGGGCGTCAAGATTGTTGGCGTTGCCGGCTATTTCTTTCTGACAAATGCTCACCGCTTTTTCATAGTTGCCCGTACGGTATTCAACAACCGCATCCGGTTTTGTCTGGGCGTTCTGGGGAAAAAGTCTGAACGCGGAAAGCAGGAACATGCATACACTGATACACCTCATGCAACGGCGCGTACGGGACAGGTTCATAGCTTGGGCGCGGTTTCTTGTACAGAAGGGGAGGAATTTCCGGTCATGGAACAGCGCCCATTGAACAAACAACCCGCTTCCAGACAGATTTCCGTGGTGGCGATGTTCCCTTGCAATTTGCCTGTTAATGTGATGTGGACTTTCTCCGATGCGTTCACGTTGCCTTTGACGGCTCCCCGAATGACAACATGAGGGGCGGTGATATCCGCGTCCACAACCGCATATTCATCAATAACAAGGAGGCTGGTCGAAAGTATCTCTCCAGTGATTTTACCGCGCACCAGAAAGGGCTTTTCGAATCTTGCCGTTCCTGAGAAATCTATATCATTAGATAATATAATATCAAAGTCAGTCTCATCCAGCGTTTCATTGCGAGACTCCGTCATTATTTCATAGCCTCCATTTTTCAAGTTAAACTAACACGTTTATTAAAAAGTCTATCGACGCGCTTCGTATTTGTCAAGAGGGCGGCGCCTCATGAAAATGGCGCCCGCATCATAATGGGTGTCGCTCAAAGGAGGGCGTCCAAGCGGAGCCTGTCCCCGCTTATGCGGCGGCGGATGAGGCGCATGGCCGGGCGTTCGCATCGACGGGGAAACAGCGGAAAAGCTGAAAACGACAAGCCCCGCGTCCATAGGCCGGCGCCTGAAAAAAGACAGAGATGCGTTCAAGTTAAAGAGAAAAAGTCTCGCTAAAACCCTTTGTTCTCTGAAAAGCCGTATTCCCATACGCGCCTTCTCCCGCAGCCGCTTTGCGGAACAAAAAGAATGACGGCGCCGTTCGTGAATACACCGGCTGAGACCGGCCCGCCGGGTTTGCCGGACAAGCGCATTCGGATTCCTCGCTTAACTTCTTCATGCCAACCCGAAAGCTCAAAAACAGGGCCGGATCCAAAGAAATTAAGGCATTTGACGAACCGCAAAGCCCGCTTCACCGGCTCGTCGGCCGCCCTGAACTGTCTCGGCAGTACAAGGATTATCTGGCCCGCGCTTTACAACCCGGTCTATATATTATAGAAAAAACACTGTACTGATCTCAAATTTCTGCCGATAGGACTAGTATGACTTTTATTCTTATTGTGGCGCTTGTTTTTATTCTTGTAGTGGCAATTTGTATCATATTCGCAGGACGCATTTTCAATCAAAAAAGAGACGGCAATAACGCTAAATTAAAAGAAGCGAATAAAAAACTCGCCCAGAATCCCAAAGATGCGGACGCCCTTTTTACGATGGCGGACTACTTTTACACACAGAATAATTGGGAAGAAGCGTATAAGGCATATACAACGCTTACTGAGGTTGGCGGCAGCGGCGATGAATTTACAGTATACTGCCATTACGGTATCTGCGCTCTCAAACTTGGCTTGATTGACGACGCATATAAAGGGTTTACGGTCGCCCGTTCTCTGAGACAAAGCGATTTTGATGTCAATTTTAACCTTGGTTCTATTGAATTTCAGAAAAAAAATTACGAAAAGGCGATGCAATTGCTTCTGAGCGCTCGCATCGTTAATCCTGAAGACGCCCCGACTCTGCGTTGCCTCGGACATACTTTTTTCAAACTGAACAGGCACAAGGAGGCTATGACATTTATCCGTCAGGCGATAAGTCTTGCTCCGGACGACAAGGAATCTCTTTTTGTGTTAGGCGAATGTTACTTTGAGGCTAATCAGGTTGTGCAGGCGCTAAAAATTTTCACGCACCTGCGTTCCGATCCGGCTATGGGCTCAAACGCATGCTTGATGTGCGGCGCTATCTATTTAAACGCGCATAATTACGAGAAGGCGATAGAAAATTTTGAAATCGGCTTGAAACACGATAATATCAAGCCTGATGTGTTTTTAGATTTGCAGTATAAATTAGCCACTACGTACATAAAGCGGAATGATATTGGGGAGGCGTTGCCTCTGCTCAAGCAAATACAGGCGGATAATCCGGGTGGATACAAAGACGTACCCACGTTGATAAGCCAGTATCAGGAATTGAATTCGAATAAAAATCTCCATATCTTCCTTATGGGAAGTCAGGCGGATTTTGTCGCTCTTTGCAGAAAAAGCGTAATGAGCTATTATCAGCGGGCGAAGGTGAAGATCACCAACATCACCGTAACAAAGAACGACTGGGCGGATATAAACGCGGAAATTGACACTCCAAAATGGTCAGACGTAGTTGCGTTCAGGTTCGTCAGAACCCAGGGGACGGTGGGAGAGATTGTCGTGCGGGATTTTCATTCTCATCTCAAAGAAGTCAAGGCGGGCAAGGGCATTTGTTTAACGATGGGGATATTTAGTGATGAAGCCAAACGTTTTACCGAAGCCCGCCTCATCGACCTTATTGAAAAAGATCGCTTTATCACCATACTGAACTCGGCCGCCACTACCAGCGTGGATGCCGGCGCTCAGAAGAAATCAAAATAATCGGGGAGCGGACTTGAAACATCGATCTCAAAAACGGCGTAGCCGCCAGAGCGCTTTGAGATCGCCGCAGCCGGAATGATCAATCGTGAAGCGTGCAAAAGCAGGCGTTTGACGCCGAAACGCTTGCGGAGCCGCTTGTTTAGCTTAAAATCACCGTACTTGTCATCGCCGGCTATGGGGTTGCCGATGCTGGCGAGGTGCCGTCTGATTTGATGCATACGCCCGGTACCAAGCTCAATCTCCAGCAACGAGAATAATTCGTCGTTGCCCTCAATGGCAATGCGCCGTTCGTTGATTTTTTTGTATCGCGTTTCCGCGGTTTTCCATACGCCTTTTACCTCAAGATCGAACTTGACGCCGCCCGCCTCTGGGGTAGGCGTTCCTTTGCACAGCGCAAGGTAGCGCTTGATGACGCCGTCGCCGCGATTTTCGGCGGAGAAAAGCCCGCCGAAAAAGGCTGCGGCTTCGCGGTTTTTTGCGACAAGGATGACGCCGGATGTGTCTTTGTCAAGCCGGTGAACCAATAGAGGGCGTTGCGGAAATTCCGCTTCCAGGATGGAGTCAAGCGAGACTCCGACTCCCGCCCCGCCCTGCACCGCAAGCCCCGCAGGTTTGTCAAGCGCCATACATTCGTCATTTTCAAAAAGCACCGGTATGCCGCGAATTTTTGCGTCGCAATTTTTTGCGCATTTGCTATTCAACGGATGACAACCTTTCCAGAGATTTTTCCGCAATGGCGGCCAAAAGTACGGACGCCGCGCTCAATGCCGCCGGATTTGCGATAAAACACGGGTTGTGCGCTGGTTCGGGGCTAGCGACGCCTATGTTCCAGAATACCCCGCGAATGCGTTCTTGATAGAATGCGAAGTCTTCTCCTCCCATAGTCAGACTGCTTGGACCCGTCTTAAACCCTAGTTCTTGAGCCGTTCGCTTCACAAATTCCGCTAATTCACGGTCGTTGTTTACAGCGGGCGCGTTGAGTTCGCAGTGAAAATCGATCTGTACGCCGCAACTTTCTTGAACGCCTTTGCAAATACGGTCAAGCCGCTCCATTATGGCGTTGACCCGCTCCTTGCCGGAAGCGCGGATCGTGCCTTCCGCGAAGGCTTCTTCCGGTATGATGTTCCACGTATTTCCCGCTTCGACATGGGTGAAGCTCAGTACAGCGGTGTCAAAGGGGCTCGTCTGCCGGCTTACAATGGTTTGAGCCGCGCCTACAATCTGGCTGAGCGCGACTATTGGGTCGCGGCACTCGTGCGGATGGGCTGCGTGTCCGCCTTTCCCATGTATATGGATAGTGAAAGATCCTACGGCGGCGTACACCGCGCCCGGGCTGACTCCTATCATGGATACAGGCAGATCAGGCGTAGTGTGCAATCCATATATCTCCGCCACGTCGTCAAGCGCGCCGGAAGCCAACACCGAAATCGCGCCGTTCACCGTTTCTTCGGCGGGCTGAAAGATGAGTTTTACGGCGCCCATAAGACGGCTCTCCCGTTGTTTCAGGAGCATGGCCGCGCCGAGCATGCTTGTCAGGTGAAAGTCATGCCCGCAAGCGTGCATACAGCCGTTCTTCGAGGCGTAGTCAAGACCGGTCGCTTCAGCGATGGGCAGGGCGTCAATGTCGCAACGCAGAGCGACAACCGTTCCGCCGCCGCCGCCGATACGCGCGACCAGTCCGGTTTTAAGACTCGTGTCAAGGATTTCCACGCCAGCGTCCATAAGAATATCCCGTATACGGGCGGTCGTTTCCCATTCATGGTGTCCGAGTTCAGGGTGGCTGTGGAACCATTTGAAATGCGTTGCAAGCGTTTCCTGGAGGGAGGAAAATCCCGCCGTCTCTTCATTCATATTGGCACACTCCTGAGCTTTCCACAAAAGCCCGTTTTTATGGGAAATCTATACGGCTTGCCGATGCAAGCCGCAACTTGTTTCAACAAGCCTGACTTTTTCCACTTGCTTTCTTAACTATTATAACGTATTATTTTTATAAATAAAAGAAGGTATTGTTATGAGAATTTCAACAAAAGGGCGTTATTCACTTGAAGCTCTGCTTTATATGGCGTTGCTTCCAGAAGGAACGTACGCGAGCACCAGATCCATTGCGGAAAACACCGGCATGTCCGATGGCTATTTGGAGCAGCTTTTCATTCCTTTGCGCAAGGCGGGGATTGTACGCGGTGTCCGCGGATCACAGGGCGGTTACTTTCCGGGCAAGGCGGTTGACAAAATAACGGTAGGCGAGGTGCTTCGCACGGTGGAAGGCTCTATGGAGCCGGTTGATTGCGTTCATTCAAAGATATGTCCCATACAGAGTTCCTGTCTTTCACGGCATACGTGGAGCGAACTGTACACGGAAATAAACACGTGCATTGACACAATCAGCTTGCAGGATCTTGTTGACGCTTATAAAGCCGTTGACAAGGATGAGTACAGCATCTAGGCGCGCGATGAGCTGTTCCACCTTCGGTATTGTTAATTTTTTAAATTGCGTCTAGCGCCATGTAACCAAAGGCGGGTTTAATTCCCCGCCCTTTAGGGCGTAAAACTGGGGGCGCGGGGGATTTATTCCCCCGCGTACGCAAATATTTCAAGGTGAAATCCCCCGCCGTTTGCGGCGGGGGATTCTTTATTGAACGCGGCATACGGTTTTTGTCTACAGGAGGGGTCGCCTAGCCTGACGTCCCGCCTCGTTATAGGCCTATAACGAGGCGCGTTATGGCTCGGCAGCGTATCGCGTTATAGGCCTATAACGCGCCGCATTATAGCGTGATAACACGCCGCGCCGCCGCCCGCGCGCCGCAAAGCGGGTCGCGCGGGCGGGCGTTCACTCCGCGGCGACAGTAAGGGGCAGGGCGTAGGTTATAGCGCGGGGATCCTGCACCATCACCTTTGAATTGGAAAAGCGGGTCACGACCTTGAGCGTATACGAGCCTGCGGCGAGCGCCGGGGCGCGGAATATCAGCTTCTTGGGCAGGTTCTCCGCCAGCTTGCGGGTTACGGGGTGTTCCGCTCCCGCCGCGTCTACAAAAAACACGCCCAAACCGCTTTCCCCTTCCGGCGCTATCTTTATCTTGTCGCCGGCGACGAGGATGTCCTCGTCCGTCGTTATGGCGCCGTCCGTCTTGCCGGTGGCGATGTCCGTGACCAGGGATATGTAGCCTGCGGCCTCCTTTTCGCCCAGAATTTCGACGCCCACGGTTTCGAGCGCGGCGCGCATGTCCGCGGTGAGGCTCATGTCAACGCCGAGCTTGTGGGTCTGGGGGTCGAAGGCGCGGGAGGGGCCGAGCCAGGAGCCGCTCACGCGGGGGGCCATGCGCGCGCAGCCGTCCTGCACCGCGGTTCCCTGCAAGAGGGTTTTGCGGACGATTTCGTCCCGGGCCGCGAGGATGCTCAGGATGGTTTCGAGCCGGAGTTCCGAGCGCTCGGCGACGATGCGGGACGCGATGTCCTTGTTGTGGATGGTTGTCCCGGCGGTGGAGACCTCGGCGATGTAGTCGTTCTCAATGTCTTTGGTGAGGCGGTTCGGCGTGAGCCAGACCTTCCAAAAGGTTTCTTTTGCCATATTTCTTTCCTTGCAAGATATAAAATAACGGAGAGGGCTGACGCCTCTCCGTAGTGAACTGAATAAACGCTCAACGCGCGGCGTCGATCCGGAAAGCCTTATTCCCAGCCCCCGGCCTTGCCGGATACACTGCTGTCCAGATTGTCCCTTGGCCCGGCGGCGCTGTCGCGTTCTTTCTTGCCATCGTAGACATAGACAACCCTGCCCCGCTTCGCCGTATTGGCCGCGTCAATGGTCCCGCCCTCCCGTTTCACAAAGCTGCCCCTGCCGACAGACACGCCGCTGTAGGCGGAGTTGCGCAGGGTAACGCCGGCCTTCATGGTCAGAGTTCCGCCGTTTACCAGCACCAGAGACTCGCGCTTTTTATTGCCGTCCAAAACAAGGCTGCTGTCCAGAACCAGGGTAATGCCCGCAGGTACTCTAAAGAGCGCGCCGCCCCCGCCGCGGTTCGTTATGGTACGGGCTGCGCCTTCCCCCTTCAGGGTGACAGTCTTCGCCGCGCCGTCCGAAAAGGCGACGCGAGCGGCGGTGAAGCTGCCGGAGAGGATGATGGTGTAGTTCTCCTTCCTGCCGGCGTTAATCGCGGCGACCGCTTGGTCAAAGGCCGTTGCGTCGGACACAACACGCTCCCACTCCCTCCCGTTCAGCGCAAAGGCCAGATCTTCCATCACCGTCACCCCGTCTTCAAGGCTCTGGTAACTCACCGCTTTCCCGGCCTCCTGCACCCCCGTCACCAGGTTGATGATCGCCGCGTTGAACATGTTCCGGTTCCCCAGCTTCCGCGCCGTTACGGACAGCGCCAGGTCCGGGTTCGCACCCCGGCCTATATCGGGCAGGTTTTCGTCCGTAGTGTCCCCGCTAAACTGGTTGGCGTACTCATCCTGTATCTGCTCAAGGCTCGCCGTGCGGGGGTACACCACGTACTTGCCGCGCCGGATAATGTGTATCGCCAGTATACGCGCCAGCACGTCCGCTGCGCGGGGATCGGCTCCGCCGCTTAACGCCACCGGAGGCGCCGCCAGACGGGGCAGCTTCGAGGCGTCGGCCCGCGCCGCCTGCGCAATAGCGTGCGCCATGCCGGGCAGTTTGCCCTCTATCTCCTCAATGTCGGTGTAGGTCTGTATGTCCCCGGCTATCTGGCGCAGATCGTCTATCTTGAGTATGCCGATGATCAAGAGCTTCTGGCTCCCCAGGGCGGTGATGCTCCCGGACACGACGTACTGCGCCCCGATTTGCTTGCCCAGGGCGACGGCGGTGTCCGGGTCGGTCAGGCCGGACTCGTACTGGAAGCGCTGTTCGCCCGCTATCGCCCGGTTAATGCTGGTGCGCGGCACGGGGTTAAACGCCGTCGTAAGTTCCCTCTCAAAAGAGAAGAGTTCGGCGATGGTCTCGCCCTCTTCCCCCACGCCGCCGGTAAAGGGGAGGATGGCCAGGTTGTCTTTGGCAAAGGCCGCCGACGTCAGGGCGAAAAGGAGCGCGATGAGATTACAGGAAAAACGCGCTATGCGTAACGACTCCGGTCGGGGGGGGGGGGGGGGCAAGGGAAACTGTTTTATTCATAACAAGCCTCCTTTGGGGGGGGGGTAAGATGCGCCGCTTGATGGTGGCGGCGCTTATG
>JAITIK010000173.1 GCA_031279555.1 Treponema sp.
TCCCATGATCCGCCTGAACCGCTTCTCAAGCCGCTCTTCGTTAAAATCCACACCGGCAAACGCTTCCGCTATGTTAAATGCGCCCATTCCCAGAGCATAGACTTTCAGGGCATTATATCGTGTTTTTGGGAACGCTATGGGTCACGTTTAGAGCTTGCCCCGCAGTGTTGAAGATTTCTCCTTGAAATCTTCGCGTATGGGGGTGCTGGGGGCGGCCTCCCGCACCCCCAGCGTTCCGCAGCAAACCGGGGTGTCAAACCAAAAAGGGTTACGCCCTAATGAAGGCAATTGTCCTCTCAATATGGCTAAGAATAAAAGCATAATCACACGTTTTGCACCGTCCATGGCGCAAAACGGTTGACAGGTGAGGCTAAAAACGACATATGACGGGTCTGTTGGCGCTTTGGACATAAAGACGCTCGATGTTTCGTTCGCTTATGTCATTCCGCGCTCCACCGTAACCGGGGAACATGCGCCAACTTCATTGGCGCATGTTCCCACGCCGTCGCTCCGGCGCATTTGAGCGGTACGAAACCCTGTGGATTTCTTTATGGCGCCGCAAAAACGTCATATACAATTTTGGACGGATATTCTCTCAAGAATTTAATGATTTGTAAAAAACCTACTTGACAAGTTTTCCCGGTTCTGTAAGTATGTTATTGCAGATGAGATAGTAAAAATCATTGTAGATAAGGAAAAAATATGCGACATTCTATTGTATTTACACTTGCGGTTGTTTTTATTATTGGAGTAATTGGCATAGCTCTGTTATTATCTCTTGTTTTTATAAGCAATTTCCATGCTCTTACCCAGCGGGAAATTGAGTCTAAAACCCGCGTGAGCATCGATCAAATGAAGGACAACATAAACGGCTTGTTTGACGAACACGCGGGGCTTTTGAGCCATGCGGCCGCTGGTATCGCGAGTTATGCCGCCCGCGATGGGGCGCAAGCCGAAACGGGTGTTCTGTCCTACAATGTTGTTTCCCGTGCGGAAATGCAGGTCTACCTAAAGCGGATAGGGGACACCATGCCGGATATTTCCTATATTTACTACGCGGGCAACCTCACTTGGTATTTAGACGGCGGTTATTGGGCCTGCGTTCCTGACTGGGTTCCCGGCACGGATTATAATCAAACTGAGCGTCCTTGGTTTATTGACGCGAAACGGACGCCCCAGAAGGCCGCGTATGTGGACCCGTACGTGGACACGATTACCGGCAATATCACGGCGGCTATGTCCCTAGTGGTATATGACAATCGCGGCCGGGACATCGGAGTCGTCTCCACGGAATTTCTGGTTAATTCCTTGGATCAGATGCTTAACCCGCCGGACGCGGAACCGGAGCGGCAGACATGGCTTTTGAATAAAGACGGGCTGTATATAAACAACGCGGATATAAACGCGGTTATGCAGAAGAGTTTCTTCACTGACTTTGGTTTTGAGGCCTACCGCAACGAAATTCTCGCTTCAGAATCCTTCTATAAAATAGAGGGGGACACGATTATTTATTCACGGAGGATACCCGGCGCGGAGTGGACGCTGATTTCAACGATTCCCGCGAGTATTGTTTTCGCTGAATTAAACCGTTTGATCCTGATTTCCATTGCCTTGTCGCTTGTTTTTATCGTCGTATGTACCGCGCTGTTTTTAGTAATCATCAGGAGGACGGTTACGCCGGTTATCACCGTATCCCATATACTGAAAGATATTTCTGAGGGGGAAGGCGATTTAACGAAGGGTATCGCGGTTACGGTGGATAACGAGATCGGCGATATGGCCCGCTACCTCAACGCGACGCTGGAAAAAATCAAGGCTATGATCATTATCATCAAAGAACAATCGGCATCCCTGTTCAGCATTGGTAATGAGCTTGCCAGTAACATGAACAACACTGCCGCAGCGATCAACGAGATCACCGCCAATATTCAGAGCATCAAAGGCCGGGTTGCCACGCAGAGCGACAGCGTTATGGAAACGGGCGCAATGATGCAAGAGATTACCTTGGGCATCAACAAGCTCAATGAACATATTGATAAGCAGAGCGCCGGTGTGTCTAAGTCTTCCAGCGCCATCGAGGAGATGATCGCCAGCATCAATTCTGTTACCCAAACCTTGGCTAAAAACGCCGAAAGCGTACAGGAGCTTTTGGACGCCAGCGATGTGGGGCGCGTGGGTTTGCAGGAAGTAGCGGCGGATATACAGGAAATTGCCCGTGAGTCCGAAGGGCTTTTGGAGATCAACGCGGTGATGCAGAATATCGCTGGTCAGACTAATCTATTGAGCATGAACGCCGCGATTGAGGCGGCCCACGCGGGAGCCGTGGGACAAGGTTTTGCCGTTGTGGCTGACGAGATACGCAAACTTGCGGAAGGTTCCGGGAAACAGTCAAAAACCATCGGGGCGGTTCTTAAAAAGATAAAAGGTTCCATCGACAAGGTTACGCGGTCAACAGATAACGTACTCGGCAAATTTGAAGTCATTGACGGCGATGTAAAGACCGTATCAGAGCAGACCGGGAAAATCCGCAGCGCCATGGAAGAGCAGCGACTGGGGAGCCGGCGGATCATGGAGGTAATCGGGCAACTGAACGATATTACCCGTATGGTGAAAGACGGTTCGGGCAAAATGCTGGAAAGCAGCAGGGAAGTCTTTGCGGAAGACAAAACCCTTGAAATGGAGACCATAGAAATCACCAACGGGATAAATGAAATGGCGTCCGGCGCGGCTCAAATCAACGTGGCGGTGAACCGGATCAACGATATCAGCGAGCAGAATAAGGAAAATATCGAGCTATTGGTTGAAGAAGTTTCCCGTTTCAAGGTGGATTAAGCGGCCCAGAGCCTTGAGAAAAAAGTTTATGCTATATTTTCAGAAAACGCCGCAGATCCGTCTACGGGAGGCGGCGGGGAAGACATAGCCAAACAATGCGCTTGTCAAGCAGGCCTGGCGTACCGCAGGAGGTCGCTTGCTTGTGGGCGATTAGGAGCCGCGCAAAAATAAAATGTAGTCATTTTATTCTAATTGATTGCGCAATAATGAACAACATGACCTTTTGGTCATGTTGTTTCTGCGCGGGTCATTAATAGACATAGACGCGCCGCAAGAAGGCGCAGAGGAGAAGTAGTAAACCATGATCAAAGAAGCGATTCAAAAAGCGGCGCTCCGTGAAAATCTCAGCTATGAGATGGCAGAAGCGGTGATGGACGAGATTATGAGCGGCAACGCAAGCCCCATTCAAATGGCGGCGTTTTTGACGGCGATGGCGGTTAAGGGCGAGACCAACGATGAAATCACCGCGTCCGCCGCTGGTATGCGGAAACACTGCATCCGCATATTGCACAACATGGACGCGCTTGAAATTGTCGGCACTGGCGGCGACAAATCCAATTCGTTCAATATTTCCACGACATCGGCGCTGGTCATTTCCGCCGCCGGCGTGCCGGTTGCGAAACACGGCAACCGAGCCGCGTCCAGCAAGAGCGGCGCCGCCGATGTGCTTGAGGCGCTTGGCGTGAACATCTCCGTTCCGCCGGAAAAAAGTCTTGAGTTGCTTCAAACCATCGGCATTTGTTTTTTGTTCGCGCAAAACTACCATATTTCCATGAAATATGTGGCGCAGGTTCGGAAAGAGCTGGGCATCCGCACGATATTCAACATTTTAGGCCCGCTTGTCAATCCGGCAGGCGCGAATATGGAATTGCTGGGCGTGTACGACGCCGACATGGTGGAGCCGATGGCGCAGGTGTTGTCAAACCTTGGCGTAAAGAACGCGCTTGTTGTGTACGGCGAAGATGGACTTGACGAAATATCCGCAAGCGCGCCGACACGGGTATGCGAAGTGCGGAACGGGCGGTTTTCATCGTATACCATTACGCCGGAGCAGTTCGGTCTTGCGCGTTGTAAAAAATCCGACCTTGAAGGCGGCTCGCCGGAAGAAAACGCCCGCATCACCAGAGCCATACTTGCGGGAGAACCGGGACCCAAGCGCGACGCGGTGTTGCTGAATTCGGCGGCTGCGCTCTATGTGGCGCATCCCGATCTTTCTATCACGGATGCTATTGAAGTGGCGCGGAAAATCATCGACAGCGGCAAAGCCGCCGCGCAACTGGAGCAGTTTGTCGTCCGTTCAAACGGACACGTCCGTCCAAACGGACGCCTCCCATGAGTACGATTCTTGACGCCATCGCCGCTCACGCGCACGAACGGGCGCGCATAGCGGCGGCTGCGCTGCCGTTCGCTGAACTTGAGGCGCGCGCCTTTTCGCGGCGGGAAGGGAAAACGCCCTTTGCCTTTGAACGCGCGCTTTCCGCGCCCGGACTTTCGCTTGTCTGCGAAGTGAAAAAAGCCTCTCCTTCAAAAGGCGTCATCACGGAAGACTTTCCGTATCTCCAGATTGCCAGGGAATACGAAAAAGCCGGGGCGCAGGCGATCTCCGTGATCACGGAGCCGAAGTATTTTTTGGGAAGCGATGATTATTTGCGGGAAATTGCCGAGGAGATCAGGCTTCCCGCGTTGCGGAAAGATTTCGTGGTAGACCGCCGGCAAGTGTATGAGGCGGCGGCGCTGGGCGCGGAGGCGGTTCTCCTCATCTGCGCGCTTCTTGACCGGAACACCCTCGCCCAATGCCTGCGCGACTGCGACCGGCTGGGCGTTTCCGCGCTCGTTGAGACGCGCTCGGAAGTGGAAATCCACACGGCTATTGCTGTGGGGGCGCGGGTAATCGGCGTGAACAACCGCGACTTGCGCACGTTTCAGGTTGACCTTGCGACAAGCGTACGGCTCAGGCGTTTTATTCCCGATTCCGCGCTTTTTGTGTCGGAAAGCGGCATTAAAACCCGTGCGGATATCCGTACGCTTACGGAACACGGCGCGGGCGAACACGCGCTTGACGCGGCGCTTATCGGCGAAAGCTGTATGCGTTCTAGCGATAAAGCGCGGTATTTGGCCGGATTGCGGGGCGCGGAAGAAAACGCGGAATGACCATAAAGATTTGCGGGCTTTTCCGCGAAGATGACATATCCTTTGCAAACGAGGCGCTTCCTGATTACATCGGCTTTGTATTCGCCGAAAGCAGGCGCTCTGTATCGATCCGGCAGGCGGCGTCTCTCCGCGAGAGACTCAAGCCCGCGATTGTCCCGGTCGGCGTCTTTGTCAACGCGCCGCCTGAACTGCCGATCTCGCTTGCGCGTGAGGGGGTTATCGGCGCGGCGCAGCTTCACGGAGATGAAGACGAAGCGTATATCGCGCGTGTCAAAGCGGAAACCGGCGTACCGGTGATACGCGCCATTCGGGCGCCTTCCCGCGCCGGCATTGAGACTGCGGGCAAAAGCGTGGCGGACTACCTCCTGCTCGATTCGGGCGCAGGGAGCGGGAAACGCTTTGACTGGGGCGTTGCCGGCGCGTGTACCAAGCCCTACTTTCTCGCCGGCGGAATCGACGCCGCTAACATTGCTGAGGCGCTTTCCTACCGTCCATTCGGCGTTGATGTCTCAAGCGGCGCGGAAACCGGCGGGCTAAAAGACCGTGAGAAAATACTGGCGCTTGTCAACGCGGTGCGAATGGCTTCAATTTCATAGCGATAGCGGCGATACGCCGGCAGGCGATGCGTTCTATTTAAGCGCGGCGCGGTTTAGACCCCGCCGCGAATAAGGGCATCATAATACAACCGGTTTGGCAAATTTCCGATTCGAGGTTAGCGCGAAAACTGAATTTCTGATGAAACAGATTTCTTTACAAATAAGACGCTTGCACATTTTTTTTTGTTGTGATATGATCTCAAAATGGTTGATCGAATCCTTATTGACACGCTTACTCTCAAAGCGCATGAGTTTGTGCAGCGTTGGAAATATAAATTGCAGAAAGCCCCCCAACTGAAACGTTATAACAAGCTTACCGGCGAACAATTGAACGATCATTCGGGCATTTATCCGGTTCTCGCCCATACGCTGGACAGAGGGCTTGACCGCTCGTATGTAGGCGGCTATTTTGTGGGGCTTGCAAAGAAGTGCAGGAAAGAGGGGTATCCGGTGTCGGAAATCGTGTATGCGGTGGGCCTCGCCCAGCAGACCGTCATTGAATATATTATGAACGATTTCCTCATCGACAATCCTCTGAAGATATATCAGACAATGGACACCATAAACCGGGTGGCGGATTTTTTCTTTCTTGGTTGTTTCTATATTACCAAAGGATTTCTTGAAGCGACCTATACCGAAATGAGCGGCAAAGACGCTATTTCGGAAGAACTTTTGAAGAAATACTTTAAGGACGATTTCTTTTTTAAGCAAAATTAAGGCGCCGCTGATTATGGATGAATTTCTTGACATAAAAACCGCTTTCGTTATTCAGTTGCCGGATGGAACGCCGGCGTTTGTGCGGAATCTGTTTCCAAACGGCATCGCCATTACCGAAACGGTGATCGTCTCATGGGTTGTCATGGGTATGCTCATCGGACTTTCTTTCATATTAACTCGCAATTTGAAGCAAATCCCCAAAGGGGCGCAAGCGCTTCTTGAAACCGGCATTGAATTTCTCAATAATTTCTCAAAAAACCAATTCGGGAAATTTTCAATCGTTTTCGCTCCGTATGTGGGGACGCTCTTTCTTTTTCTGCTGTTCGCCAATATCATGGGCGTCCTGACGCCTATTGAAGCGTTCGGCTTTAAGCCGCCGTTTGAAGTAAAGCCGCCGACGCGGGACATCAACGTCACCGCGCCGCTGGCATGTCTCACCATTCTGTTGGTGATCGCATGCAACATCAAGTCAAAAGGCGTTTCCGGCTGGCTGAAACATTTTTTATACCCTATACCGTTTATGTTGCCGTTTAACATTCTGGAATACGGAACGCGGGTGTTGTCGCTCGCTCTCCGTCTCTTTGGCAATATACTTGGCGGGCTTATTCTTATGCGCCTGATCGAAGGGCTTGTTCCGATTGCTGTGCCTATGGCGTTGAGCCTCTATTTTGACTTTTTTGACGGATTCATTCAGGCGGCGATCTTCACGTTTTTGTCTGTGCTGTATATTTCGGAAGCGTTGCAGAAAGAGTGACCGGCAAGAGGGCAAAACGATTGCTTTTGCGGATATACGGATACAATGAAGTTTTTTAAAATTTTAAAAAACTTCCATAAAAGAGTTTTTTCCAAAACGCGCAGAGCGGCAGTTTTGGGAAAAGCGCCATATTAATTATAAGGAGCGACTTATGACTGGTACATTAATAGCAATCGGCGCGGGCATCGCGGTTTTCACCGGCATTGGCGCGGGCATCGGGATCGGCATTGCGACATCAGGGCTGATTCAAGCCATAGCGCGGCAACCGGAGGCGTCCAACAAGATGATACCGTGGTTCTTCGTCGGCGCGGCGCTTGCGGAATCAACGGCCATTTACGGTTTGGTCATCGCCATATTGCTTTATCTGAAAGTGTAGATCGCAGGTTATGCTTGACTTTACCGTAACTTTTGGCATTACCATCATCAATCTTGTCATTCTTTTCTTCATATTAAAAGCGATTCTGTTCAAACCCGTGTCCAAATTCATGGAAGCGCGCGCCGCCAAGATACAGAACGATATTGACAGCGCGGCGAAAGACAAAGAGCAGGCGAAACAGCTTCTTGAGCGGTACGAAATGAAGCTCAAAGATGCGCAGGCTGAAGCCGAAGCCGTCATCAAAGAAGCGCGGGAACAGGCGGCGGCGCAGGCTGATAAAATCGTCGCGGAAGGCAAGAAAAAGGTGGAGGTTATCATCGCCAACGCCAACCGGCAGATAGAGGCTGAATATAAGGCGGCGTTCGCCCTCTTTAAAGCCGAAGCGGCCGGGCTTGTCATCGCGGCTTCAAGCCGCCTTTTGCAACGCGATCTAAACCAGGAAGACTCGTCGCGTTTTGTGAAGCTTTTGTTGCAAGAGTTGGCGGCTGGCGTTGCTAACGCGGCTGGCGCGGCTCACGCTTCCGCTAAGGACTGAGTATGGCCGCCGGACTTGGCGCATTCCGCGCCGCATTCTGCGCAGATCGGTGGGCGGAGGCGTTCATCGCCTCTTGTGGTGATGACGCTGACGCCGCTTTTGAGAGCCTCAAGGTCATAGCGAAGGCGTTGGACGCCGTTGAACGCCTTAAAAAGCGAATAGCGGGAACGGATGACGCCTGTCGTGTAGAAAAAATGGTGAGAGCGGCGATGGAGAAAGCCGGCGTCGATTCCAGTGGCGCGGAAATTGCGTGTAGGACGCTTGTGTTGTTGATACGGCGCGGACTTTTTCAGCGCCATCAAGTCCTCATTGAGGAAATCGGGAAAGCGCTGGCCAACAAGAACGGAATTCTGATCGCAATCCTTGAAACGGCCGCGCCGTTATCCGCGTCTTTCAGAAGAAATCTTGAGCAATCGATCAAAAAAACAGCGAAAGCCCGCGAAATCAAGCTGACCGAAAAAATTGCGCCGGAACTGCTGGGCGGTTACAAACTCCGCGTCGGGACGCGGGTTATTGATGCAAGCGTCAGTTCATTTTTGCAAAATATGGCGAAACAATTTACGCTATAGAACATACGACACTAACGGTTGCAACCATATATGGATAATATGACGGCAGCCATGTTGAGAGGAATATATGACAAACTTTGCAGACTTGGCAAAGGTTCTGGAAGAACAGATTCAGCATTGGGAAGGCAAAGCCTTTTCAGGCTCCGTGGGTTTCGTGGCTGAGACCGGCGATTCGGTCGCAACCATTTATGGGCTTGACAACGCGATCTATGGAGAACTGGTGGAATTTGCGTCAGGCGCGACAGGCATTGTACTAAATCTCATTGAAAACGGAATTGGCGTGGTGTTGCTTTCCGGGGAAAATCTTGTGAAAGACGGCGAAGAAGTCCGCGGCACCGGCAAGGTGGCGTCCGTTCCGGCTGGGATTTCCCTCATGGGCAGGGTGGTTAACCCGCTTGGCGAGCCAGTTGACGGCAAGGGGCCTCTTGTTGCGGAAGAATGGCTACCCGTTGAATCGCCCGCGCCGCCGGTTATTGACCGCGGGCCAGTCGACACGCCGTTCCAGACCGGCATACTCTCCATCGACGCCATGATTCCCATTGGAAAAGGGCAGCGCGAACTTATCATCGGAGACCGGCAGACCGGAAAAACGGCGATTGCCATCGACGCCATCATCAACCAGAAGGGCAAGGGCGTATATTGCGTGTACTGCGCCATCGGGCAGAAATCCTCATCGGTCGCCGCGATCATAAAAAACCTTGAAAAATTCGGCGCGCTTGATTACACCTTTGTTGTCCTTGCCTCGGCTTCGGATTCGGCGGCGTTGCAGTACCTCGCGCCCTACTCTGCGGTTGCAATGGCCGAACATTTCATGCGGCAGGGCAAAGACGCGCTTGTGGTTTACGACGATCTTTCCAAACATGCGGTCGCCTATCGCGCCATATCTTTGTTGCTCCGCCGCCCACCTGGTCGCGAAGCCTTTCCAGGCGATGTGTTTTACCTGCACTCCCGCCTTCTTGAGCGGGCCGCGAAGCTTTCCAAAGAAAAAGGCGGAGGTTCCATCACCGCGCTCCCCATTGTCGAGACGCAGGCGGGCGACATTTCCTCCTATATTCCAACCAATGTTATTTCCATTACGGACGGACAGATATTCCTTGATTCCGAGCAGTTCAACGCGGGCTTCAGACCTGCGATTGACGTGGGACTTTCCGTAAGCCGGGTCGGCGGGTCGGCTCAAACTAGGGCGATCCGCAGAGTGTCGGGACGCCTTCGGCTGGATCTCGCGCAGTACCGTGAGATGGCGTCTTTCGCCCAGTTCGGCAGCGATCTTGACAAGGCTACGCAGGACAAGCTCGCCCAGGGCGCGCGTCTCATGGAAGCGTTGAAGCAACCCCAATTCGCGCCGTGGCGCGTCGAGGATCAGGTCGCCGCGCTCTACCTTTCAGTCAACGGCTATCTTCTGGACGTGCCGGTTGACAATGTCGCATCCTTCATAAAAGAGTGCGTGGCGTACATCAAGGATCGCAACGCCGCCTTGCTTGAGACCATCATGGAAACCGGCGCCTTGAGCATAGGCGTTGAACAGGATTTGCGTTTGATGATAGAAGAATTCAAGAATTCTCAGACAAAAGGCTGATGCATGGCAAATTTACGTGATGTGCGCCTGCGGATGCGGGCGATTCGCCAAACCTTGCAGGTTACCAAGGCAATGAACCTTATCTCAACTTCAAAGCTGAGAAAGGGAAGGCGTATGCTTGAGGACACCAAGCCGTATTTCACTCGAGTGCGGAAATCCATGTACGATATTGTTTCCTGCGTTGACGTTTCAGCCAATGAATTCTTCGGCAGAAAGAGAAACCCGTCGTCCCGCGCCGCCATAGCGGTTATATCAAGCGACAAGGGGCTTGCCGGTGGGTTTAACGCCAATATATTCAAACAGGTGAACGCGCTGTGCGACAACCTGGAGAGCCCGGCTCTCATCACCATTGGAACCATTGCCCAACGATTTTTCAACAATTCAAAATATCCGGTTTTGGAGAGCTTTTCGTTTAAGTCCCGGCTTCCCACCCTTGACGATGCGAAGGTGATCGCGGATTATCTCATTTCACAGTATTTGTGGGGCGCGTTTGACAGCGTTCACGTGGTGTATACCTACATGTACAGCGCGGTGAAACTTCAACCTGAAATCTTGCAGGCGCTCCCTCTTTCCGCTGAAAAAATGCAGGAAGAAATTATGAAAACCGGCGGAGAAAAACGGGTGGAGCTTCAATTTGAGTTTATTCCTTCGGAAGAGGCCGTGTTTGAAGCGTTGATTCCTATTTATTTGAAAGGAATCGTGTACGGCGCGCTCGTTGAATCCTATGCCGGCGAGCAGAATGCGCGAATGGCGGCTATGGACGAGGCGTCCAAAAACGCGGAAAATATGCTTGCCAAACTGCAAATATTCTACAACAGGGCGCGGCAGGCGGCCGTCACACAGGAAATGGCGGAAATTACCGGAGGATCCAACGCTTTAACGTGATAAGGAAAGGAAACACTATGACACATAAAGGACACATCACACAGGTTATGGGACCGGTGGTTGATGCGCGTTTTGAACAAGGAGAAGTTCCGGCGATCCTGAATGCGCTGGAAGTCGCGGTCGCAGGGCGGAAGACGACGCTGGAAGTGTTGCAACACATCGGCGACAACCGTGTGCGTTGCGTGGCAATGTCCGCAACCGAAGGGCTTGCCCGCGGGCTTGAGGTTGTAGACACAGGGGGTCCTATATGCGTACCGGTCGGAGAAGATGTGCTTGGACGGATGTTCAACGTAACCGGCGATCCCATTGATGACAAAGAGGATTTCGCCGCTAAAGAGTACGCTTCGATACATCGCGCCGCGCCTTGTTTTGAGGAACAGAAGCCGGCGACTGAGATTCTTGAAACCGGCATAAAGGTGATCGACCTGATCGCGCCCTACGCGAAGGGCGGCAAGATCGGGCTGTTTGGCGGCGCGGGTGTAGGCAAGACCGTTGTCATCATGGAACTGATACGGAACATAGCCACCGAACACTCCGGATATTCGGTGTTTTCTGGCGTGGGCGAGCGTTCCCGTGAGGGCGCGGACCTCTGGAAAGATATGAACGAGTCGGGTGTGGCCGCTAAAACCGCGCTTGTGTTCGGTCAGATGAACGAGCCGCCTGGCGCCCGTATGCGCGTTGCGCTTGCGGGTCTCACTATGGCGGAGCATTTCCGCGATCAGGGAGGGCAGGATGTGTTGCTCTTCATTGACAATATTTTCCGCTTCATTCAGGCGGGCGCCGAAGTTTCCGCCTTGCTGGGGCGTATACCGAGCGCGGTAGGCTATCAACCCACGCTTGCAAACGAGATGGGCGCGTTGCAGGAGCGTATCGCCAGCACCTCCCGCGGCTCCATCACCAGCGTCCAAGCGGTGTACGTACCCGCCGATGACCTCACGGATCCGGCGCCCGCAACCACCTTCGCCCATCTTGACGCCACTACCGTGCTTTCGCGGAATATCGTCGAACTGGGCATCTATCCGGCGGTCGATCCGCTTGCCTCGACTTCCCGCATACTGGATCCCGTAACCGTTGGCGATGAGCATTACAACACGGCGCGGCGCGTTCAGCAGATTCTCCAGCGGTACAAGGAATTGCAGGACATCATCGCCATTCTGGGTATGGACGAACTTTCCGTAGAGGACAAACTCATCGTCTCCCGCGCCCGCAAGGTGCAACGGTTCTTTAGCCAGCCCTTCTTTGTGGGCGAGAAGTTTACCGGCATTCAGGGACGCTATGTGCCGCTCAAAGAAACTGTCTGCGGCTTCAAAAAGATCCTTGACGGCGAGTGCGACGCGTTGCCGGAGCAGGCGTTCTTCATGGCGGGCGCCATAGAAGACGTCATAAGCAAGGCGCAATGATGGCGGCGTTATTTCCGTTTGAAATTCACACTCCCTACCGCAAGTTTTATTCAGATGTGGTGGAATGTATTGTCGTGCGGCTTGTTGACGGTGAAATCGGGGTGTATGCGGGGCATACGTTCTTCACCGCTCCCACGCAGGCGGGCGTTGTCAAAATAAAAGACAAAAAAGGCGTGTGGCAAATCGCCTTTGCCACCGAGGGAATCCTTGAAGTAAAGGGTCATAAATCGGTTTTGCTCGTTGACGCGGCTGAATTGCCCGAAGAAATAGACTCCGAGCGCGCCGTTGAAGAGAAAAAACGCGCTGAAGACGTCATACACAATGGCAGCGGATTTACATTTGAAGTTGACAGGGCGAAGATCAGCCTTGCGCGGGCTGAAGCGCGGTTGAAAGCGTGGGGAATGAGGGAGAAAAAAGCGGAGTAAGCGGCGCGGCGCAAGATTGAGCGGCGCTTGAGCGTAGCGCGACGGAACGCATAGACTTGCCTGTGTATAACAAGGCTAGAAATTCGCGCCGGTTCAGGGTTCCATGCCTGTGTTGACAAGCCGCTTGAAAATCCGAGTGAAATTCCGGTCTATTATCACGATAGCGAGAGCGGGCGGGAAGCGGGAAGTCAGCCCATGTTCACCGTGATATAAAAGTTCTGCCGTTAGCCGCCGCGATTAGCGGAAAAGCCTACATTCGTTAAAATTTTTCAAATTTGAGTTTGTTTCAAAACCAATCGCGTTTTTGAACAAACTCGTCTCATTGAGACAAAACAGATGTATAGTATCGCTTGACAAAATTTGAATCAAATTCTTTTTTATTACATGCATATCTTCTTTTAAAGTACAATTTTTGCAAATCATCTAATCCAAATGGAAAAAAATTAGAATTGCCGGCTAATTTATATGGAGATTTCCCTATCTCAATCCTTGCTATAGTTTCATTATAAACAAGAATAAAATTCAAATTTTCTCTTGTGAAGTGAATAGTTCTATCCAGCTTTTCTGTCAATAACAATAGGCTTTGAAATATTTTTCCCCCGCAAGATTTCAAGGAGAAATCTTTAATACCCCGCCATTCATGGCGGGGATTCTTTATTTTGATAGAATTCGATTATTGGAATTAAAACGCTATTCATTGGCTTTGAAAGCCATATATTTCATTCTCACGCTGTCACGCCACTTCCTTCCATATCAGCTTCCGCGCGTCCGGCGCCTCATCCCCATATTCAACGGCTTCCTCAAGCTGGGGCAGAGTGGCGCCAAGCGCGGGATCATCCTTCGCATAAACCGTCATAACAAGGTCGCCCGCCTTGACCGCGCCGCCGCTCTTTTTGTGAAACTGTACGCCGGCCACAGGACTCACCGGATCTTCGGCGCGGTTGCGCCCAACTCCAAGTTGTACGCCCGCATGTCCGATCTTCAGGGCGTCTATGCGGACAATGAAACCGCTCCGCGCGGCGCGGATTTCGGCGCTGTATTCGGAACGGCAATTCCCGATCATGGAAAGGAATTTGCACACGCCGCCGTCCACATAAGCGGCGGCGCGCGACCGTGCGGTTAAACTCGCTTTCACGCCATTGTAACAAGTTGGGCTGTTCGGGTGTTCAACAGTCTCTATCCCTTATCCTCCGAAAGATGTTCCGCTAAAACTGCCGGATGGCGCGGACGCGGTACTGTCGATCCCAGTTGTTATACGGATATCCTCCTAAATCTCCAAGTTGCCCTCCGTCGGTAAAATTTATTATCCAGATTTTGGCGCCGTTGTCATTGGAAGGTGTTGAAGACCAGTACCATGCGCTCTTGAAACCGCCCTGCCCCTTGCGATGCAGAACGCCCCACATCACGTTCAACTCGTCTCTGCTCGGCAGAAACCAGTCATCGAAGCCGTTCACCTCAAGCTCATCGCAAATCTGAGCCGCCCATCCAAATCCGCCGCCGATCTGCATGGCTTGCTGCATGATATACTCGGTGTTGGATTTACCCGTGCCGAGTCCGCGCGAATCCTGAATGGACTTTGTGGCTATCGTTTGGGATATGGACCATTGGCAAGTAACTTCGGTCGTCGCTGGCGCCGCTTCCAAATATCGCCAGCCGCCGGAGTTGTTGCCCTTGTCATAGAAAATGATCCCGCCAGCAGGTCCGGTGTCGCCGATTTTGTAGATGGTGGACGCAGGCGGCGGAGCCTCTGCGGCCTGCGCCGGGGCGGGCGCCGCTTGGGGAGCGACTGCCGGGGTGGAAGCCGCCAATTGAGCCGCCAGAGTCGCCAAGGGCGCGTTTTCGCCTGCCTGCGCGGTTCGCGTCCCGGTTCCCGCGCCGCCGCCTTCACTTGCAAGCAACGTCTCTATCCGCGCGCTTTTGGCGATGTCCGCAGGATACGAAACCGCCACCGTGGCGGTTTCTATGTTGATGGCTTTAAGGGTCAGTCCATACACATCCCCAAGGCTCGTAAACGCGCCTGTTACTATCGCGCCCGCGCCCAAGAGCTTTCCGATAGTTTTCGCCGAATTGTCATCCACCTCGCCTGAAAGCTGGAAGCCCTGCTCCTCCCGCACCTTGTCCAGATTGGCGCGGTCCACCACAACGAGTTTTTTGCCGCCCACCAGAGCCGCTTCCAGCCTGCTGATAATATATTCGGAGAGCTGCGCCGAAGACGAAGCTACGCTGACAAGAGCGACCTTCGTCCCTCCCGGAAGATTTTCCCCCATCCGCGTTGCCGCGGCATTGATCGCCGCGACCAGGTCCATTCCGAGGGAATCTCTTTTTGTTTCCGCAACCGCCGTATCCTTGGTTGCGCAACCCATAAGAACCATTATTACGAGAATAACACAAAAAACCATTTTTTTCATAAAACACTCCTTCAATATGTTCGCGGCGGCTCCCATAACCAACGGTTATGTTGATGAAACACATTCCGCGTTTGCTTCGTTTTGCGAACCTTCGGTTCGACGATGTTTTGGCAGGGCGGATAGAACCGCAACCCGAGCCTTTAGCGGTACGGCGCATATCCGTCCCGTTATGCGCTGTACCGCCTTTACCTTCAGAATTAAACCGCCCCCATATCCAACCATAATGTTCCGTCCATGCATAAAACCAGTGACAATAATACCAATACGCATTAACACCACCGATCATCGTTTGATTTCCTGAGCGTCCGAAAATAGCGACTTCTTCACCTTTCGCGCTGAGAATTTTTCTTGGGAGCCACGCGCACTTGTATTGCAAACCTGGCGCTTCTTACATTCGCGCATTTTCATTCGCCTTTCCATCGGCATCATAATATACATAAACCACGATGCCATCAATTTTTCGTTTTTCTCCTTGTGGCGGCCTATCGCTGCTAAAAAACTCCATTCCTCCACCACCAACAAGTTTATACCGGCAAAAAAATCGTCTGTTTCCACAGTTGATAATTTATTTACCCATCTTCTCGATATATTGAATACCATCAAAAGTATAGTTTAGTGTTATGTCATTTCCAGTTTGAGAGCAAGCGCCTTCAGTCAGTGTTTCCATACAGCCAACCGAAAAATGTTGAGCGACGCCAAAAATTATGCGCATATTTAGATATCCTGGTCTTGGGTTTGATCTCCAGTCTGTTCCGGATACGTCAGAGAGAATCGCGCGGCGTGAGACCCAAAGCCGTAAAGTCCGCGTCCGTAAGAGGCGGCGCGTAGAAATGCCGTCTCTTGATGTCCCGCATCTTGTCCGTAAGGTTGCTAAAAGTTTCTCTGCACCGCGCTGTCGCCACAGAGGTTCGGGTGGGGTTTCGTTCTTGGCCATTGCCAATTGTCCGTCCCGTCTTCCGGGATTCCAGTCTGCGCTTATGATATTCTCCCTATATTTATAGTAGTTATTATAGCGAGAGTTGTAAGCTATAGCGAATAGGCCGACTGTTTCTCCTACAAGGATATGAGAACATCCGCCTGTTCGTGGACTTGTATATATTAAATAATACGGGGGGGGGGGGGGGTAAACTTTCTCACACCTTCATTCGTGAGAAAAAATCTATAGATTGCCTTGAAGACACTTGGCGCGCCGCAACATAGACCGCCGTAAATATTACTCATAAAAATAGTATACACGCCGAATGAAAACGTGTCAATACGCTTTCAAAGTTTTTTACAGAAGGTTTTTCAGCTTTCTATGTATTCAAAAAAGCTGTCAAAAAGAACTCGTCCTTAACGGCGTTCTCACACAGCTTGCGTTTAAGGTCTAATGATGAGGATATTAGAAACCAACTTCATACGGAAACGTAGTGGAAACCAAGACTGGGATAAAGTATAAACTGAATGGAGATTAATAAAAATTGGAAGGTGTTTTAGACCCCTTGCAGGGGCCGACACATTAAAGCCGCCGCCTCTGGCGGCGGTTGTTTACTCGAACAGTAACACGCAGTGTTACTGCCATATCAGCTTCCGCGCGTCCGGCGCCTCATCCCCATATTCAACGGCTTCCTCAAGTTGGGGCAGAGCCGCGCCAAGCGCGGGCTCATCCTTCGCATAAACCGTCATAACAAGGTCGCCCGCCTTGACCGCGCCGCCGCTCTTTTTGTGAAACTGTACGCCGGCCACAGGACTCACCGGGTCTTCGGCGCGGTTGCGCCCAACTCCAAGTTGTACGCCCGCACGTCCGGTCTTCAGGGCGTCTATGCGGGCAATGAAACCGCTCCGCGCGGCGCGGATTTCGGCGCTGTATTCGGAACGGTACTTCCCAATCATGGAAAGGAATTTCCGGACATCACCGCCTTGGCTTTCGATATTGTCTAAAAAAAGCTGCCGGGGTTTGCCGCCGGCAAGGGCTTTTTCACAGAGCGCGCGTCCTTCGTCAATTGTCTCCGCCTTTCCGCCAAGCGCCGACATACGGGCGGCCAGTTCAAGGCTCACCTCCATAAGGTCGCCGGGGCCGCCGCCTTCAAGACAGACAAAGCTCTCCTCAACCTCAAGGAAGTTGCCCACCATGTTTCCAAGCGGCTCGTCCATGTCGGTGAGCAGGGCTACAATGCGCTTGCCCATGAGAACGCCAGTATGCACAAGAGAGCGGGCAAGCGCTTCCGCATCGCTTTTTCGCTTCATAAACGCGCCGGAACCGTATTTCACATCCATGACAAGGGCTTCCGCGCCTTCCGCCGCCTTTTTGGAAAGTATGCTTGCGGTGATAAGCGGAATGGATTCCACAGTGGCGGTGACATCGCGGAGCGCGTAAAGAAGCCTGTCAGCTGGCGCGATGTCCCGGGTCTGTCCTGTCATGGCAAAGCCATCTTTCGCAAGAATCCGCCGGAATTCCCGCGCGGACAGATTCGTTCTATACCCCGGTATGGCGTCAAGTTTGTCGAGCGTACCGCCCGTATGCCCTAGGGCGCGTCCGGACATCATGGGGTCTTTAATGCCGAGGCTTGCGATAATGGGCGCGATAATGAGACTGGTCTTGTCGCCGACCCCGCCGGTTGAGTGCTTGTCTACAAAAGGACCCGGTATTCCGGACAGATCCATCGCCGCGCCCGACCGCAACATCACTTCGGTGAGGGCGGCGGTCTCTTCCGCGTTCATACCATTAAAGAATACGGCCATCGCCCACGCCGCCATCTGATAATCTGGAATTTCGCCAGCCACATGCCCATTGATGAGCCAGGCGATTTCCTCACGGGACAGGATGCCGCCGTCTCTTTTATGCGCGATGATGTCTACCGCCCGCATGTCATCTCCTATGTCAAGCCTTCAAAGCTATGTTCTTGAGAATTCCGTCCTCTTCATATAGTGCGTAAAACTGGGGGTGGGGGATTTGTTCCTCCACATACGCAAGATTTCAAGGAGAAATCTTTAATATCCCGCCATTCATGGCGAGGATTCTTTATTATATAATAATGAAGAAAAAAGAAAAGAATGTCAAGCGGAAGGCTGGGCGTAAGCCTGATGTAAAGCCGCGTCTGAAATGCGCGGGAACTACCGTCATCTCCCTCGCATCTTTTTTGCTCTCTGTTATGACAACCCCAATGCCATCAAACGCGCATAAAAACACTGTCCATCTTGCGGGCGCTAACTGGCGGCGCCGGAACTGCGGCGCAGTCAAACGCCGTTGCCAGTCAGGAATCCCCCACCCCCATATCTTATCCTAACCCATTCAGGTAATTTTCTTAAAATATTATTAGTATGTTCCCCTTCTTTATTTTTATCATTGATTTCCATAATTTTATATTCCATGGATATTTTCTCCAAAGGATTTTGAGAATATACTAGACTTGATCGCTAACTGTCAAAGAGATATAATCAGGGCATGCGAATGGAAAAACAGGCGTCAGATAGCGGGGTGGCAGTATTTAAGCGGCTGTATGGGGTGAAATCCGATACTTTTGAAAAATTGAATATATCGTAGTAGACGTGAGGGAAAGTCCGATAAACCGGCCAAAAAAAACAGAAAGAGCGGCATTCCGGCAACAAAAAGCGCCATACGATAAAGACGCGGGCAATCATAGGATAGAAAACCGTGAACATTATAGATGCCCGGGAGGCTAAAGGCGATGGGCGTGATTAGGCGTATAAAGACGCCGTTGGGAAATCGGCGTGTAAGAGAATCCGCATAGACGTTGGCTGTGGGTGTCGTGGGATGGAAAAGCCGCATGCGAACAGCCGGACGCCGAAAAAGCGAGGAAGAAGCGCAAGCTGGCCAAAGGAGAGAAAGCGTACGACAAACGGGTTGCGCGGAAACAGGTGTTTGTTGAACATGTGAATGCCAAGATAAAAACGTTCAAGAGCATGGCGTATCTCTACCGGAATCATTGTAAAAGACACGTGTTAAGAATGTCTCTTATTTGTGGCATCATTAACTTTGAATTACGTATTTAACAGGCTTAGCGAACAAGTCTATTATAAGAAATTTCTTTTTTATCAATATTATTTTATATTAGTATATACTTGACGCGGGAAATGACTTTTGGCAAATTTTATGCGCGATAAAAGTATGTAAATAAATTATAATCATTCATTTAACTTACTTGTTACATTACAAATAATTATTTATAAATTGACTATAAACAGTTGTTTATGATTGTATATAATGACATGTTTTCTGCAAGCGTATTGCAAGCGGGAGATTTATTATGGACGTTAGTATTTGGGCAAACAGAAGGCGCGTGTACCTCGGCGTATACATGCGCGGCAAGCGGCGGGAGATGCCGGAGGGTTTGATCATCGCCGGCGATAAAGCCGTTGGCAAAAAGGCCGCGCGCCTCGCGGAGATCGCCCGCGCGAAACGGACGCGGCGGGTCTTTTCCGAAGAGTGGGGGCCGGTTGATCCGGCAGCCGAAAAACAAACGTTGTATGATTATATAGACGGCATGGCTGGATAGTCAGACATGCAGAAAGCGGCGTTGAACCGCCTTGCGAAGTTCAAAGGCGGATTTTTTCAGATAGGACGGATTGATGAGAAATGGATCGAGGATTTTCAAACCTATTTGTTGGACAATTTATAGGCGGGAACGGCGGGCGCTTATTTGGGGGCGGTCAGGGCGGCGTTGAGCCAGAGTGTCGCGAGACAAAATAATCATGACAAATCCGGTGAAAAACGTGAGGTCTCCGAAAATAAACAGGACGTGGCTTGACGAGGAAAACGAAGGAGGGCGTGTATATTCCGTTGAACGATGCGACGTGAGGGGATAACCGACGACAAGGCGACACTCGATTATGAAGAGAGGGTGTTCCCGATGCTGAAAGAGAAGATGAAATAGAACGAGCGGCTTGTTCGATGGGGGGAGGAAGCCGGGATAAAGAAACGGATAGGGCGGCATACGGCGCGGCGTACGTTCGCGGTGATGGCGCTAGATGCCGAAACGGATTTATACACGGCATCCAAGTTGTTAAGGCATAGGGACATCAAAACGACGCAGGAGTACGCGAAGGTGACGGACAAGTTCAAACGCGCGGCGGTGGAGGCGCTGCCGAAGATAGAATGGGGTTGTTGACCCGCTTTTGATGAGGAAACCCCGCAAGCCGTTTGACACTTTTTTCACGGCTATATGCCGTCGGACGCAGTGGTTGCCTCTTCTCGCTCAAATGCGGATAGGTTTTGCATTAACTCGCGCGCGGTTGCGGGAAAAGCGCAAGCGCCACGCCGGGAAGACCGCTTGTCAAAACATATACTGCAAAAAACAAAAAAGTCAACAAGAAAAACACCCGAATTCCAGATATAATGAGCCTGTAATTTTTTTGTGTAAACGGTAAATCATAGGGGAACTGTCTTTTCCCCATAAATGACAGCGAATTGATTGAGGGCGGCCCCCCAATCGCGTATCGGCATTGTCCATTTTCTGG
>JAITIK010000161.1 GCA_031279555.1 Treponema sp.
TTCAGAAAAATAGCGGCGCGGAGCTTTTTATTTTCGTTGTCCTTGTGCCAGCCGTTTCTTGCGCGACAACATATAATCATAGGAACCCGTATCCGAATATGGAAACCATGTATTATGGATTTATATGACGGAACATGGGTTTTAGAACATCGGCAGTATTCTGGTAGAGATCCTTTAGCTTCAAGTGATACCACAGCCTTTAAGCGCATAAATGAATTTAACGATCAATAAAGCGCGGCGGAAGGCGTTTTTTCTTTGCCTAAACGCGCCCGTCTTTCAATCAGCGCGTTTGGGAATGCTCTGGGAAGGGGAAATGCCCACAATCATCTTAAAATGTTTGTAAAAATAATGGATGTCGGGATAACCGCAGTATTTCGCGGCGTCTTTCACCTGATATTCGCCGCTTCTAAGCATTTGCTCCGCCTTTCTGATACGCAGGCGCATCACATACCGGTTCATCGTACATCCGGTCTCCTGTTTAAACAATTCTCCAAAGTATGCGCTGTTCAAACCCACCATACCGGACATTTCCTTGACGGTAAGTTTCTCCGCATAATGGCTTTCTATATAATCAATCACCTTCTTTATGCGGTAATCGTCCCCGCCTCCGCCTGCGACGCCCAATTTGGCGCCTTGCTCCATGAATTCGCTTGCTATCAGCAAGAATAAGCCGGCGGATTTAATGATATAACCAGGCTGCTTGTCACGCCACGTAAAAATAAGCTCCCGAAAAGTACGTTCTATATTCTTTTTGTACCCGATATGGCTTACGATAGGAAAGGGCAAACTTCCGTATTCGCCGCGCAGATTCTTCAACTCAAAATTCACCGAGAAACACCGCATCGGATTATCGTAATGCGTGGCGCTTGAACGCATACAGCCGGCGGGCATACACAGCAAATCCCCGCCGCCCACCTCGTATTTTATTCCGTTTATCATATAGAGGGCGTTTCCGGCTACAACATAGGTCAAATCCCAGACTCCGCTGGGCAACGCTTGTCTCGGCATAAACCAATCGCGCGTACATTCACGGTAATTGGCGTAGGTTATATAGGGGACAACGAGCGTTTCTATTTCCGGCGACAAGCTTTTATCGGGTTCAGCAATTCTCAGCAATTGGATTGACCTCAAATATAATATGCTATATTTATTCAAAAATGCAAGCGGGGGAACAAAAGATTTTCATTCGCAACGGATTTACCGCTCTTCAAGGACGCCCCTGAAGGGCGGCGCGGTTCAAGCAACCGCGCCGAACCTCTCTTTTTGACTAAACGCCGTCCAGTTCCTGACTGTAGCGAAGCGCCGTTCCATCAGCAGCCGTCCGCAAGACGCCTGCAACGCATGTTTTGAAAAAACAATTTTATCAGTAATTCATATACTGTTTCCGTATTCTGTATAATTGACTGTCAATTCATATACCGCTTCTAATCTAATGGAGGTTGTTATGATAAAAAAACTGGGCTATACGGCAGGCGTTTTAGCCGCAACCATTTTGTTTATGACCGCTTGCCAAAATCCAATGATAGAGGAAATTATCGATCCAAGTATAAATTACATGTTGCGGATATTTCCAACGCCGGAGCATGGGACGCTTGCGTTAAGCCATTCCTTCGCCCCGTCAGGAACGCGGGTGACGGTCTACGTCAACCCCGATCCCGGCTATAGGCTGGCAGAAGGCGTGGCGGCTGAAAAAAAAGGCGTCGTCATTCAGGGTGAAAACGGCGGCAATCCTAGCAACGTCACCAAATATGGAGGAAACTATCAATTTTCATGCCCTGCCAGCAATGCGTCCATTACCGCCACATTTGAACCGGCGCCCGATGGAATATATACTGTTTCGATAGACAAATCAATTGTCCATGGCGTTATCGCGGCTGATCCCATGTATGCCACACCCGGCGACACCATAAGACTTACCCTGCTTCCGGATTCCGGGTATGATCTTGAGGAGAATAGCCTTATGTTGGAGGACGGAACACCGGTTAGTGAAACGCTTCCATTCTTCTTTGAAATGCCGGCGAGTCATGTAACAGTAAAAGGACGGTTTGAAAAAAAAGACTTTGACGCGCTCATAACAAGCGCGCGGAAATATCTGGCCGCAGGCCAATACGACAGCGCCGCCTCTTTCTACGAGGAGGCGTATCAAAAGAACAAAGACGATCCGGAGGCCATTCTGTACTCCACTTTGGCAAAACTGGGAAGCATGCTCATCGATCCTTACGTAGGTTCCATTCTAAGCGGATCTCTGCATTTCGCGTCTGTGCCTGACACTTTGGACGCTTGGATTTGCGATGAGGAGTTTTGGGAGGAGAACGATCCCAACCTTTGGTACGCCACCTACGCCGCCACCGAATATACGCCGGATGATGCGGTACTCCCTAAAATATACTCCAGATTTTCCGGTTTCATTACGCCTTTCGGCGATTTTCAGATTGCGCAGGCTCCCAATACACGGGAAAAATTTATCAACCTCATCTTTTGGGGCTTGATAAGCTCCCATACCGATGGGTTTAACGAATTGCTGGAACGGATAAACCGCCATGTCTTCGGCGAGAATTTTGAGGCGATTGCCCGACGGGCCGAAACGCTTTCTAAAGATACGCGGGTACCGCTCAATGACCGGCTTAAAAAACGCTTCAAATTGGAGGCTCTATACGGCGACAACGGCGAACCTGTCTATATCGGCAAAGCGGAGTTGGATTACATTATCGCCAATTTACGGGCGTTAAAAGCGGCTTTTGAATATCTTGCGGCTTACGATTGGAGCATTGATCTGCGTCCATGGCTGACGAGTCAAATTTTTACTGACGATGGTTTGGACGATATTCTGAACAAAATATTCGCTCAAGCGGCCAACAATCCCTCTCATCAAGCGTATTGGAGGGATTACTCGACTGTGGAGAGAATCCTGCCCTTTAAGAACACCTTCTTAACAATGCGGAATGCGGCGCTTTTGGACAAGGCGAGGGTTGATTTGTCAAAGGCTGCGCGCATGGCGAACGACTCTATGGCGCATTGGTACGGAGTTTCCGAAAAGTATGCAACCACACGATTCACCGACGAGGCGAAAAGCGAGCGCCAATGGTCACGCGACGCTTGGGCGGAGGCGCAGGCCGCACTGGATGGCGATGGGATATTCCGCTTTCCGAAAAAACTGCCTAAAGGCGGCGACATGTGGATCGAGGAAGCAAGCGGAGACTACTATGCGATCAGTGTGAGCGAATTCTTTAAACCAAGCGCTTTTACGCTTGCCAACCTGTTTGTCACCGAACTGGGCGGCAAAGTCCCTTCATTATTCAAAATAATATGGTACGAAGATAAAAACGACGGGTATAAAGAGGTGGTCACCGGTGAGATTGAACTCGTATCGCAACCTATTGAGGGGCTAGGGGGCGATAAAAATATGGCGGGAAACAACTCGGCGCCTTACGGACGGTTTTCCTTTATGGTGAACACGGACAATCTGAAGAAAATTTTTCCGATGGGTTTTTCCGAATTCAAGGACACTGAAGTCCTCTCTACGGTATTCCCCCATATACCGCTTTGGCCCTCGAAGCCGACTTATTTTATCGGTACAAATTCTACGGCCGGCAATTTGTACAAATATTATCATCAAAGATGAGGCGCCGGTATGAGAAAGCCCGTCGCAACCGTTCGACAAGGACAATTGCGGGCGGGCTTTCATTTGAAGGGCATGAGGGCAAACGAATGAAAAAAAAGAACTTCTTCTGCGCGCTAATAGTAGTGATAATGGCGCTGTCAGGGTGCGGCGGCGAACGGGAAGCGGCGTTGATTGGAACATGGAAAATGACGCAGCGAGATGGAACTATCACATGGTTTGTGTTTTCATCCGGCAATACGTTAAATGTCAATAATGAAATTTGGATGCGCTACTTTGTAACAAGCGACAAGAAAATCATATTGGGAGAGGAAGATCCGGCGCCTTATTCCATAAAAAATGGGGTTTTGACTATTAAACAGGAACATTCTATCTTGACCCTTACGAAGGAAAAATAGCGCAAGGGCGGATCGCCGCGGAGTATAGGCCCACTACGAATGAAACCACAATCTGGAAGCGATTTTATATGAAATTTATACCAATTTTTCATATTTTTTACACTTGACTACATGTTTATAAGAATTAGACTTTCATATCAGAGGCTTTTTCAAGCCGCGCTCTAAAGGGCGGCAAATTTTGAAAAAGCCGCCTTAGATTTACGTGGAAAAACGGGCTTTTTATCGCTTTTCCCAAGTCAAAGAGTTGCAAAATTTTTGTTTTGCAACGGTTTCCCAAATTTTTATTGGTGTCACCAATGCTGACCGTCCAAAAGGATGGAATATCAGACTCCCATTGTGATGGAGGAGTTACTATGAAAGTAACAACACGCGCCTATATAGGGCGCACATGGATGCTGTACCTTATGTTATTGCTTCCAATGGCTTTTTTTGTGATTTTTCGTTATATTCCCATGACGAATATTGTCATCGCCTTCAAAGACTTCAACATGTTCAAGGGCGTATGGGAGTCTCCGTGGAGCGGATTCAAATGGTTCGGCCAGGCGTTTCAATCCAGGGATTTTTACAATGCGCTGAGAAACACCATTTGGCTTAATTTACTTGACCTCGTAGTTGGGTTTCCGGCTCCCATTATCCTTGCGATTCTGCTCAATGAACTGCGTTTTACGTTGTACAAGAAATTCACCCAAACCGTTGTGTACCTGCCTCACTTCCTTTCGTGGATCATTATTTCCGGCATCGCCAGCAAACTGCTCGCCCCGGGCGCGGGCGTCGTGAATATTCTGTTGAGCAGGATCGGCGTCGGACCCATTGATTTTCTCATGGACAAGCAACTGTGGGTTGGAACCTATATCGTCTTGGGCGTGTGGAAGGAAGTCGGTTGGGGAACGATCATCTACCTCGCCGCGATCACCGCCATCAACCCGGAGGTGTATGAAGCCGCCGAAGTTGACGGTTGCGGACGCTTCGGCAAAATATGGCACGTTACGCTTCCCGGACTTCGCTCGACAATAGTCACCCTGCTCATCATGAACATCGGACGCATATTAGGGAGCGAATTCGACCGCCCCTACACCTTGGGCAACAATATGGTCATACAGGTGTCGGATGTCCTGAGCACGCTGGTGTACCGTGTGGGCATCCGGTCGTTCCAGTTCTCCTATACCGCCGCCATAGGCTTGTTTCAATCGCTGGTATGCGTAATTTTCCTGGTCGCCGCGAACTCGCTCGCAAAGAAATTTGGCGAACGCGGCATTTGGTAGGAGGAAAAAACAATGATTAAATCAAAAGCGACAAAAATAACAGATTGGGTGATTGTGTTTGTTTGTTTTCTGGTGATTCTCGCTTGTCTTCTGCCCATGTTGAACATATTAGCCCAATCGTTGAGCGATCCCATGTCAATAGTAAACCGCAAGGTGGCTTTTTTGCCGGTTGGTACGAATCTTGATTCGTACAATTATGTGTTCAAGGATCCGTCCTTTTCCCGCTCCATGCTGTGGACAGCGATCCTAACGGTTGTCTGCACCTTTGTTTCCCTTGCCATGACGACACTGTGCGCGTTTCCGCTCATTTACGATTCGCTCAAGGGCAAAAAGGTCATCAACACTATCATTATTTTTACGATGTACTTCAGCGCGGGAACTATTCCCAACTACATTTTGATGAGGGATTTGGGCTTTATCAACAACCCGCTGGTACTTATTATACCGAATTGTCTTTCCGTGTTTAACATGATCATTCTGAGGAGCTTCTTTTATGGGGTGCCGGAAAGCCTGCGTGAATCCGCAGAGCTTGACGGGGCGAATCCCTTTACGGTGCTGACACGCATATATCTGCCGCTGTCAATGCCAGTGATGGCGACTCTCGCCCTGTTCTACGCCGTCGGCAGGTGGAACGGATTCTCAGACGCCCTGTTGTACCTCACCAAGCCGGATTTCCACCCGATTCAACTCAAGCTGTACAACATCATCAACAACCTGTCTTCAATAGAAATAGCGACGCAGGAAGGCGTTTCGGGCGGCGGGGTGCCGCAGGCGACGGACGGCATGAAAGCCGCCGCTGTTATGTTCGCTACGGCGCCGATTTTGCTTGTGTACCCGTGGCTCCAGCGATATTTTATTAAAGGCGTTACAATAGGCGCGGTGAAAGGATAACATGTGCGGCAAGCCGCTAATGTGGCGAATATATCAAAACACTTGAAAAAATATACCGTCCTGAAGCGAAAGCCGGGTGTTTTCTGACCGCGTTGCTTTTAACCGGCGTTTCTTACGGGTTGTACCGGGGCGTTCAGGACAATTATTTAGCCGAATTGGCGCATGTTTCCAATTTTGAACGGGGGATCTCGTGGAGTTTTTTCGGGAACTGCCCGGACTGCTTGTGGTTCTGATTCTAGCGGTTATGCATCGCTTTTCAGAACACGTGGTATTTAAGATCAGCGCCGCAGTTATGGCGCTGGGCATTGCCGGGCTTTGCGCGAGCGGCTCCGGCAAGGTTCCCGCGGTCTTTTTCATGGTGATCTACGCCTGGGCGAGCATGTTATGATGCCCGCGCGCAGTTCTTTGTCCATGCGCTTTGCAAAAAAAGAAACCGGCGGCGCATCGCTAGGGCTTGCAGGCGCAATCGGACAAGCGGGCGACATTTCAGGCTACGCCATCGTGGCGGTTTTATTTGTGGTCTTCACCGTTTTTTCTCGCCGCAGTCTTTGGGTTTGGGCATTTGCCTTTGCTTTATGCATGAAAGAGCCGCATGGCGAGCGGCATCATGTTCAGAGCCGGCGTTTCTATTTTGCGAAAAAATTCACCAAGTACTATTTGTTGGAAGTATTTTATGGCGCCCGAAAACAGGTGTTTCTTACCTTTGCGCCTTATGTCCTGATCTTGCAGTACGGCGCGGACGCTTCCCTCATTTCCCCGCTCATGGCGATCTGTTCGGCTTTCGGCGTTGTTTTCAGCCCGTTCACCGGCAAGCTCATCGACAAGGCGGGCTACAAAATCACTATGACAACCGACACCCTCATCTTAATGGCTGTGTGTTTCTTCTACGGCTTCGCCCACCGGCTTTTTCCGCATCGCATCGCTTTTCGTGGCGTACGTCAATTACGTACTTGATTCCATCATTTCCCTGGCAAGCATGGCAAGCGGCGTCTATGTGCGGGACATAGCCTCAAGTCAGGAGGAAATCACGGCGACTCTTTCAACCGGCATATCAGTGAACCACGTCATCAGCATTCTAATCGCGCTTTTAGGCGGCTGGATTTGGAAGGTAACGGGCCTTGAGACGCTATTCTCCATATCCGCCTTCCTTGGACTTATAAATACGCTCTACGCGGCGACGATTAAGAAAAAGTCCTGATAGGGCTTGACGGGCTGACGCTTGACAAATGGCAAGGCTTCCTTATATGATACAAACGGTATGCAATATCCAACCGCGCCAAACCCCGTACGCACTGTTATATTAAAAGACTTTGAAGGGCCTCTTGATCTGCTTCTTTTCCTCATCAAGAAAAACGATGTGAATATCTACGACATACCGGTTGCCGAAATCACCGAGCAGTACCTTGCGTATCTGCGCGCCGCCGGTACGCTCGATCTTGACGATGCCAGCGAATTTCATGCGCTTGCGTCAGACCTTTTGTACATAAAAAGCAGGATGTTGTTGCCTGTGGAGATCGGCATTGAGGATGACATGGAAGATCCGCGGCAGGGTTTGGTTGAGAAACTCATAGAGTACCAGCAATTCAAGAAACTCTCAGAGCTTATGGAAGAAAGAGAACGTGAGGTTGAACTCATCGTTGAACGCAAAAAACCGGAGCGGGATATCCCCTTTGCCGATGACGAGTTGTGGCAAAAAGTCGACGTATGGGATCTGCTCCGAACGTTTTCCGCAGTCATGAATAACATCACCTCCGAGCGCATCATAGACCTGTATGAAGAAGTGTCGGTGAATGAAAAAATCGCGCTTATGACCGAGCTTCTGGAAGACCGGGGCGAATGCGCCTTCGCCGATCTTGTGGTACGTCGGCATTCGGCGGCGGACATTGTGTGCGCGTTTCTGGCTATTCTGGAAGCGGTGAAAATCAGGATGATACTCATATTCCAAAACACCATGTACGGCGACATACGGATAAAACCCGCGCCGCATTAAACGCGCCTTACTGCGCCACATCCATCCCCTCGCGGACTCAACGGTGATGGAGCGCGTACCGTACCGGTGAAGCGGGCGAACGTTGCAACGCCCTCTGGCGCCGCGCTGCACAAGACGCTTTTTAAGAATTCCCTTGATAATCTGGATGCCTGAAACAATCCAGTATGTGATCGTTCACCATGCCTACCGCCTGCATAAAGGCGTACGTGTTTGTGGAACCTATAAAGGTAAAGCCCCGTCTTTTCAGTGATTTTGCGACTCTGTCGGACAGATCCGTTGTCGACGGAATTTCCTTCTCGGTCTTGTAATGATGAACAATGGGCTTGTGATCCACAAACGCCCACAGCCAATCCGAGAAATCTATCCCTCTATCCGCCATTTTGCAGTACGCTTTGGCGTTTTCTATCGCCGAGCGGAGCTTCGATTCATTCCTGACGATCCGCTCGTCCGCCATGAGGCGTTCCATGTCTTTTTCGGTGTATGCCGCGACTTTCTGCGGATCGAAACAGTCAAAAGCGGCGCGATAACCATCACGGCGTCTCAAAATAGTGAACCATGAAAGCCCGGCTTGGGCGCAGTCAAGTATAATGGCTTCGAAGAGTTTCCTGCTGTCTTTAATGGGCGTTCCCCATTCATCATCATGGTACGCTGTCAAGTCGGAGTGTTTTTCAGCCCATGGGCATCTCTGTATCATTAGTTGATTCTACCGGTTTGCCCTCCTGTTGTCAATACTTATACAGCTTATTCAGAACGCGAAGGGAGAAAATTGCTAATTCTTTATTGACAATGAATTACGCAAACACAATTTTCTCCTTCAATACGATGCCATTCAACGCCTGCTTGAGGAATGGAAACGCCCAACCGGGGCGCCGTTATCAAAAACTGTACCGGAAGCGGTAAAAGCATAATCCTTGAAAAGGGGACAATGCCTTCAAAGATAGCGAGCGCGTCAATTTCTATTGAACACATTGAAAATGCCCATAGCGAAGGACTTGTCTTCAAAATCATTGTGGATGAAAGCCGCTAGAACGGCGCTATAAAATCTGATGATGTTCTATTTTTATTCGGCGCCATGCCGCGCTTCTTCATTGTTTTGCAAAGCGTTATATTATCGTACAGAAACCGTCGCCGTATTTCCGCGAGCGGCAGAGAAAAACCATGAGCGGGACAAGATGATGTTTATACGGCGGGCGGGCGGAAGTCCGATTTTCAGACGCTGAACGATTTTCAAAGGAAATTGTTGAAGATGCTGATCTGTATGGAAACAAAAATGCAGCTACGCACGGCGCGAACAAAAGAATAGAGGGAATAATCCTGAAAATCAAAACGCGACATCTTGTTCGTAGTGTTCATATAAAAGGAATTCACCTTTTTTTGTTAGTATGTTACTATATCTCCACTATGTCAATTACAGAAGCGATATTGCGAGTGCGGGAGCAAATAGAAGACGCTTGCGTCCGCTCCGGTAGGAGTGGCGAGGAAGTTCGACTCTGCGCGGTCTCAAAATTTCACGGTGTGTCCGCTGTGGAGGAAGCCTACAGCGCGGGACAGCGGCTTTTTGGAGAGAACAGGGTGCAGGAAGCGTCCGGCAAATTCGCCGGACTAAAGAAGACGCGCCCCGATATACAGGTGCATCTGATAGGCGGACTACAGCGCAATAAGGCAAAGGCCGCGTTCAGTCTGTTCGACTGCATCCAATCTATCGATAGAGACGCCTTGATTGATGAATTGGGCAAACTGGCAGGCGTAGAGCGCGCGAAGTGCGCGAGGCGGGCGATATTGCTTGAAATGCACACGGCCGAGGCTTCCAAGTCCGGTTTTTCCGATGCGGACGCCTTGTGCCGCGCCGCAGAAAAGGCTCTCGTCTACCCAGGTCTTGCGCTTTCGGGGCTTATGACTATGGCGCCTTTCACAAACGATGAGAAAGTCATACGCAGAGCGTTCAGGGCTGTTGTCTCGGCAAGAAATATGCTGGAAGCGCGTTTTCCGGGTCATTGGCATTGCCTTTCTATGGGAATGTCGAATGATTTTGAAATCGCCATAGAAGAAGGCGCGACGCTGATTCGCATCGGAACGGCGATTTTTGGAGAACGCAACGTATAAGAGTGAGCGCCGTTGCGCGATGGGGGCCCCGCCATCATCCATGAGCATAAAGAAGAATCATACGAAGACGCGAACTGTAAAATCAACATCTCACACCTCGTCATAAACGCAGATGAACTGTTCGTCTTGTACCGGTCGATGACACTATAGGAACAATTGCCGTCAACAAGAAATGGCGGCAAGCCGGCGTTTCAAATCCGCCATTCTGAAACAGCCGCTCTCCTTGCATAAAACGCCTGTTTTCTATATAATGAGCCGCATAACAAGCCAAATAATGAGCCGATTCCGTTGCAGATGGCGCCGGCTTATTGCTGTATTTTTGTAAACAAGGAGCCGTCCATGGGACAAGGGCTGTATAGTAAAGAATATGAACACGATTCGTGCGGCATTGGATTTGTCGCGGACATTCAGGGCAGAAAATCACACGCTATTTTGAAGCGTGGCTTGGAAGCGCTGGAGCGCATGGAACACCGGGGCGCGGAAAGCGCGGACAACAAAACCGGAGACGGATCGGGCGCGTTGCTGCAAATTCCGCATGATTTTTATAAAAAAGATATTCCCGCTTTGGGCGAAGCCGGTACGTATGGTACGGGTCTCGCTTTTTTGACGGGTGGTGAGAACGATCGTTCTTGTATGATAAACATGGCCGAAAAAACCGCGCCGGAGTGCGGGCTTTCCGTTCTTGCGTGGCGGGATGCGCCTGTCAAGCCGGATGCGCTTGGCGTTATTGCGAAAAGCGCGGAGCCGGTCGTCAAACAATTGTTCCTGAGACTTAAAGACGGCGCGTCTCAAACAAAGAATGGCGGAGACTGCGTTTCCGGTGGGAATTTAGTCTCCGATTTGGAGATAGCCCTCTATATATTCAGAAAGAAATTCGAAAAAATTATCCGTGAACATGCGGAACTCAAGCGAAAGGGCGCGTCGTGTTACTTCCCTTCGCTCTCTTCGCGGGTTATCGTATACAAGGGCATGCTCATGTCCAGTCAGCTTAAAGACTATTACGCGGATTTGCAGGATGAATCCGTTGTCACTGCGGTCGCGTTGGTTCACTCGCGCTTTTCGACCAACACGTTTCCGGACTGGCCCCTTGCCCAGCCATTCCGCCTGGTGGCGCACAACGGCGAAATTAACACGGTCAAGGGCAACCGCTTCTGGATGGCCGCCCGTGAAAGCCTGTTCAGCCATCCCCGCTTTGGAGATCAGTTGAAGGCCATGTTCCCGTTGATAGAGCCTGGCCGGAGCGATTCCGCCAGTTTCGACAACGCGCTCGAACTCCTCGTCATGTCCGGACGTTCGCTTCCACATGCGCTTATGATGCTGATCCCCGAAGCGTGGAACGAGAAAAATCCCATTCCTCAAGAACTCAAGGATTTTTATGAATATCACGCCTGCGTGATGGAACCGTGGGACGGACCCGCTTCCATGGTGTTTTGCGACGGACGGTATGTGGGCGGCACCCTAGACCGCAACGGCCTCCGCCCTTCCCGCTACACCATAACAAAGGACGGGCTTATCGTGATGGGATCGGAAACCGGCGTACAGGATTTCAAACCCGAAGAAATCGAATATAAGGGGCGGCTCCTGCCCGGAAAGATACTGCTTGTTGATCTTGAAGAAGGGCGCATCATTCCCGATGAGGAAGCGAAAGCCGCCGTTTATAACAAAAAGCCGTATTCCGAGTGGACGAAGCGGATCATCACCTTGGATCAGAGCGACAGCGTTGGCAAGAACGAGAAAATAAGCCCGGAACAGGCGCTCTTCATGAAGAAAGCCTTCGGCTACACCCGCGAAGACATTGAACGGCTCCTTATTCCCATGATTGAGACCGGTCAGGAACCCACCGGCTCAATGGGAACTGACACCCCGCTCGCGGTTTTCTCGGACAAAAACCAGCGGGTGTACAATTACTTCAAGCAGGTGTTCGCCCAAGTCACCAACCCGCCCATCGATTCGATCCGTGAAGACCTCGTGATGACATTAACCAGTTTTGTGGGACCCCAGTTGAACCTCCTTGAGGAGACTGCGGAGCATTGCAAACGGATAAAGGTGAAAAATCCGATCTTCACGCCGCAAGACCTTGAACAACTGCTCTCCGTTGCGCCGAATGAGTTTAAAAGCGTTGTGTTGGACGCTGTTTTTGAGAACAGAGAGGCGAAGAACGGCGTTACATCCCTTGAATCCGCCCTTGATCGGCTTGCGCTGGAGGCAATCGAAGCGGTCCGCGCCGGGACATCGCTTGTCGTGCTTTCGGACAGGAAGGTTGCGTTTGCGTTTCGTAAAAACGAGGCTCATTTTTACGAGAGCGCCATTCCCGCGTTGCTTGCCGCCGGCGCGGTACACCACGGGCTTATTACGGCGGGGCTGCGTATGAAGGCGTCAATCATCATTGAATCTGCGGAGCCGCGTGAAATCATGCACTTCGCCCTGCTTTTCGGCTACGGCGCGGATGTGGTCGTGCCGTACGGCGCGTTTATAGCGATTGAAGCCATCAAAGACGCCCGTGTAAAAAACGCGGCGGACGCCAAGAAGCGTTATCTCAAGGGATTGCAAAAGGCGATGCTCAAGGTTATGTCGAAGATGGGAACCAGCGCTCTCCGTTCCTACCGCGGCGCGGAGGTATTCGAGGCTATAGGTCTCGGCGAAACGGTCATCGAAAAGTGTTTCAAAGGTACGGAGAGCCGCATCGGAGGAGCGGGTTTCGCGGAACTGGAAGCCGAAGCGGTGGGTGTGTACAAAAGCGCCTTGAATGACGACGAGACGCTTGACGGCGTAGGGCAGTACCGGTGGCGCAAGGACGGCGAAAAGCACGCATGGAACCCAGAGACGATCTACCTTTTGCAATGGGCGACTCGCAGCGGCGATTACAAGAAATTCAAGAGTTTTTCTTCAATAGCAAACGCCTTAAACCAACATCCCCACGTGATACGCGGGCTTCTTGATTTTGCGCCCGCAAACGCGGCCGCAAAGCCCATTCCATTGGAATCGGTCGAGTCCGTTGAGGAAATTATGAAGCGGTTCACAACCGGCGCCATGTCCTTCGGCTCCATCTCCAAGGAGGCGCATGAAACTATAGCGGCCGCGCTCAACTCGATCAAAGGGCGTTCCAATTCCGGCGAAGGTGGCGAAAATCCTGATCGCTTCGCGGTGAAGCCGGATGGTACGTGGACGCGGAGCGCCATCAAGCAGGTGGCCTCAGGACGTTTTGGCGTAACGAGCGAATACCTGGCCAACGCTGAGGAAATTCAGATAAAAATAGCGCAAGGCGCAAAGCCTGGCGAAGGCGGGCAGCTTCCCGGTCATAAAGTCGACGTCAATATCGCCAAAACCCGCTACTCAACGCCAGGGGTTACGCTTATCAGCCCGCCGCCTCATCACGACATTTACTCAATCGAAGACCTTGCAGAACTCATTTTTGATCTAAAAAACGCGAATCCCCAAGCGCGTATCAGCGTGAAACTCGTATCCGAAAGCGGGGTCGGAACGATTGCTGCCGGAGTGGCCAAAGCGCATGCGGACAACATCCTCATATCGGGTTACGACGGCGGTACTGGCGCAAGCCCCCAGTCCAGCATACGTCATGCGGGTTTGCCGTGGGAAATCGGACTTGCCGAAACCCATCAAGTGCTGATGCGGAACGGCTTGCGCGGGCGGGTACGCCTGCAAACGGACGGCCAACTTAAGACCGGACGCGACATCGTAATAGCCGGTATGCTCGGCGCGGAAGAATTCGGCTTTGGTACGTCTACTCTCATCGTACTTGGGTGCGTGATGATGCGGAAGTGCCATGAAAACACTTGTCCTATGGGTGTCGCCACGCAAGACCCGGATCTCCGCAAACGGTTCACCGGCAAAAAAGAGCATCTTATCAACTACTTCATATTCTTGGCTGAGGAAGTGCGCGAAATCATGGCTTCGCTTGGAATCCGCTCGTTCAAAGATCTGATCGGCAGAACCGATCTATTGAGGCAACGGGCGAGCGGGAAATCGAAATCAGCGGCCATCGATCTATCCCGCATACTGGAAAAAGCCGCCGGACCCGCGTACATTCCGGGCGGAAACGCGGCATATTGTACGCAGGCTCAGGTTCACAAGATTGACAATGCGCTTGACCGCCGCCTCATCGAGAGGTGTATGCCCGCCATAAAAGGCAAAACGCCTGTGGCGCTTAAGCTGCTGGTGAAAAATACGGATCGCGCTGTGGGCGCCATGCTTTCGTACGAGGTGAGCCGGCGTTTTGGCGGCGCGGGACTGCCCGACAACTTCATCACCGTTGACTTCGCCGGTTCCGCAGGTCAGAGTTTCGGCGCGTTCCTCACTAGGGGCGTCACTTTCCGGCTTGCGGGCGACGCCAACGACTATCTCGGCAAGGGGCTTTCCGGCGGACGCATCGTGGTTGCGCCGCCTGCGGGATCAAACTTTGCAAGTCAGGAAAACATTATTTCTGGCAACACCGTGCTGTACGGAGCCACAGCGGGCGAGATGTACATCTCCGGCGTAGCGGGCGAGCGTTTCTGCGTGCGTAATTCCGGCGCGACGGCCGTTGTGGAAGGCGCGGGCGATCACGCCGCCGAATACATGACCGGCGGCAACCTCATTGTGCTGGGCAAGGTCGGGCGTAATTTCGCGGCGGGCATGTCCGGCGGCGTGGCCTATGTGTTCAACGCAACCGGCGATTTTGAATACTTCCTCAATAAAGGCATGGTCGAACTCACGGGTCTTGAGACCGAGGAAGACGAGAAATTCGTCAAGTCATACATCGCCAAACATGTCTACTGGACGGATTCGGCGTACGCCGCGTCCATTCTTGACGCTTGGGCGGAAAACCGCCGCAGATTCGTCAAGATCATGCCGGTTGAATACAAACGCGCCTTGCAACAGATGAAACTCGCGGAGCTTGACCGGCGGCTTTACGAGATACGTGAACGGCAGGAACTGGAAGAGAATAGTTGAAAAACAACCGGCGGCGCCGCGTCATCCTTCCTTCCTGAAAAGAAGCTCCCGTATCTCTCTGTTTTTCAAAAGCCCTTTTTCTTCAAACTTCGTTTTGGGCCTCCATGTCTGGGGTTCCGCGAACCCTGACGGATAGGCGTTTATCAAGCCGGGCGTTGAGGACAATTCAACTAGCGCCCAGTCTCCGTATTCCGCCCAGTCCGTCACCATGTACACATAGCCGCCCGGTTTGAGTTTTGCGGCGAGCGCGGAGGTGAAGGGTTTCTGTATAAGCCTGCGTTTGTGGTGGCGTTTCTTGCGCCAGGGATCGGGGAAAAAGATGTGAAAACCGTCTGTGGAGCCGTCGCCCAGCATTTCTTCAAGCGCTTCCACCGCGTCATGTTCAATGATGCGGATATTGCTGATGTTCCGACGTTCGATCTCCCACAGGAGTTTGCCTATGCCTGGTTTATGCACCTCTATGCCAAGGTAGTTGCTGTTCCGGTCGGCTTCCGCGATCTGAGCCGTTGCTATGCCCATGCCGAAGCCGATCTCAACAACCGTACGGTTGTTGTTGCCAAAAACACGGGAGAAATCAAGCTTTTTTTCTTCAAAAGGGAGCGAATAGCGCGAAAAAAACATCTCGTATGACCGGCGCTGGGCGCCGGTCATACGTCCGGAACGTAAAACATAACTTCTATTCATAGCGGATTACGGAACTATGCTGTACTCCTGCACCACTTGTATTTTGGATATCACCGTGAGGGAAGAGTATTCCATCGCTTTCTCTATTGCCGCCGAGATCGCCGCCTCAATCAGCGCTTGAGAATTCGCAACGCCGTACAATAGAATTTTATCGCCGGAAACAACAACATCAAGGAAATGAATCGGCGCCTCTTTTTCATACAAGATGAAATGCTTGATTTCCTGCGCCAGCGTGGCTTCCTTGATGCGCGTTTCATGGAGGATTTGCGTTTTTTCGGTGATATGGTAATCCGCCAGTTGTTTTATCACTTCCGTACAAACCGAAGGAGGCGTACGCCCGGTATTCAAGGTCAAGAGGTAATTTTCCGGCGCCCTCCAATCCATGTCAAAGAAATAATGATGAAAGCCGTTTCTGTCATTGTCGCTTTCTTCGATAATTCGTTTCGCTCTTTTTTCATCGCAGTGAAAGTAGCTCTTCACCCGCTCAATGCGGATTTCCGGCGTCGCAACCAAAAAGATCGACAAAACGCCCGGAATGTCCTTGAAAATGGCGTTTGCCCCTCTGCCGACAAACACGGCGTTTCCCACTCTAGCTTCGGCAAGCATGGAAGTTTTAAGAAAATGAAGATAGTTATCCCGGTCTTGGGAGAGAGACGCCCACAACGGCGGTTTCCGTTCGTCATATTTTTTCAATCTGGCGTCGTCAATCCCGTAGGATTTGATCTTCCGCTCCAGTATATTCTTGTCAACAAGCCGGTAATTAAGCTTTTTCGACAATTCGGCCGCGGTTTCATCGCCCAATGCCGCAAGCTCGCGGGAAATGGTAATAATTGCCATAGAAAAACTCCTCTTTTATTAATAATGAGTATTTCCCAAAACCAACCGGGTTTTGGGAACGCCTCATTGTCAGCCTCCGTACGTCGCGATCATAACGCCAGCCGCAATGGCGGTGCCGATGACGCCCGCGACATTCGGTCCCATAGCGTGCATGAGCAGGAAATTGGCTGGATCATACTCAAGACCGACCTTGTTGGAGACACGGGCGGCCATAGGCACTGCGGACACGCCTGCGGAACCGATGAGCGGATTTATCTTCTCTTTGAGGAAAAGATTCATAAACTTCGCCACAAGAAGGCCGCTGGCGGTTGCGATGGCGAAAGCCATCAGACCAATCACGACAATTGATAGAGACCGGGGGTTAAGAAATTTCTCAGGGGTCATTTGGCTTCCCACGCCCAGAGACAGAAAAATCGTAACGATGTTCATCAGTTCATTCTGGAGCGTATTGGAAAGCCTATCGACAACGCCGGTTTCCTTGAGAAAGTTGCCGAACATGAGGCAACCGATGAGCGGAGCCGCAGATGGAATGAATAGTACGCTCAAGACAAACACCACCATGGGGAACAATATTTTTTCCACCTTGGATACGTCACGGAGTTGTTTCATCTTGATGAGTCTTTCCTTCTTGGTTGTCAACGCCCGCATAATGGGCGGCTGAATCACCGGCACCAGCGCCATATAGGAATACGCCGCGACCGCAACGGTCGCCAAGAGTTGGGGCGCCAGTTTTGCCGCGATGTAGATCGTCGTAGGGCCGTCCGCGCCGCCAATAATAGCCGCGGCGCAGGCTTCCAGCATGTTAAAGTCAACGCCTGGGATAAGATTCATCGCGGTAATGGCGAAAAGCGTGCCGAAAACGCCGAACTGAGAGGCCGCGCCGAGTATGGCGGTCTTAGGGTTGGCGATAAGCGGGCCAAAATCCGTCATCGCGCCTATGCCCATGAAGATAATCAGGGGAAAGAATTCGTTGCCGACGCCAGCTTTGTAAATGACATCCAAAAAGCCTTGATGCTCGCGGACACCTTCTTCCACGATGAGGCGCCCGGCGTCCCCCATGCCGGCGAGCGGCACATTGACAAACACAATGCCGAACCCAATGGGGATGAGCAGCAACGGCTCAAAACCTTTCGCGGCGCCAAGATATATGACGACAAAACCGACAATGAGCATGAGAAGCTCCTGCCAGCCCGGAACTTTTATGGGAAGCCCGGCGGGGGTCGCCGCGTCTTTCATATCGGTGATAAACGCATATATGCCCGTTGTTTTTGCAATCTGCCCCAAAAAGCCGCCCAATGTAATTGTGTCGATGCCTTCGCTGCCTTCAATAATCCCGTGAGGATTGAAAACGGAAGCGTATTCCCGCGCCGGAGCGCTGTCTTGCGCAAAGACATTGGACATAAAAGAGAACGCAAAAGCCCCTGCAAGCAAAATAAGGCAGAGTTTCGTAATAAAAACAGTATCTTTTTTGTGGTTAAGTTGGGCCATATTGTTCCTCATCCGATTTCAGCCACAGGCTGTTGCGCCGTCACTTTGGCTCCCGTGGGTACAAGGAAGTGAAGTTTTCCATTTGCGGTCGCCTTTATTTCCAATTCCATCTTCATGGACTCAATGACGAGCGCCGTCTCGCCGGAGACGACGTGCGCGCCTTCGTCAACCGCATAGCGGATGACCGTACCGGCTACCGGCGCGGGTATAACAGTCCCGGCGCCGGACGGGGCCGCCGCAGCGGCAGGCGCCGAGGCGGCCGCGCCAACTGGAGCCGTAATGACAGTACCGGCGGGCGCCACCACGACGTTATAGTTCGCGCCGTTCACGTTGACCACATACTTTGCCGCCTCGTTTTTGCCGACGGGCGCAACCGCTACGGGAGCGTCCGGCTCCGGTTTGAAGACTACCGGACCTTGCGGGCGTTTCTTGAAAAAATCCGGCGCGATCTTCGGGAACATGGCGTAGGAAAGCACATCCTCCACAGAAGGCGCGTCGGTGGAGAGGAGTTTTTTGACTTCCGCTTCGAGTTTTTCATATTCCGGCGGAATATCGTCAGCCGGACGATGCGCGACTTCTTTTTCGAGTTTGAGCGCTTCAAGGGCTTTCTTCACCAAGTCGGAGTTTTTTGGCGCGGGACATGCGCCGTATTTGCCGGCCAAAAGATCTTTTGATTCGGCGGTAAGGGTCGCATACCTGCCCTGCAACACGTTGAGAACGGCCTGGGTTCCCACAATCTGGCTTGTTGGCGTCACCAACGACGGATACCCGAAGTCTTTCTGCACAAGGGGTATTTCCCTAAGCACATCGTCCATTTTGTTCAGGGCGCCCTGCTCTTTGAGTTGTCCCTCCATATTGGAAAGCATGCCGCCCGGCACTTGAGACACGAGGATGCGGGTGTCCGCGCCGAGGAAGCCGGATTCGAATTTTTTGTAGTTCTTCTTGATTTCGCGGAAATACGCGGCGATTTCAAGGAGCAGGTTTGTGTCAAGCCCGGTGTCGTATTCGGTGCCTTTGAAAATTTCAACCATAGTTTCCGTGGGGCTGTGGCTTGTTCCCATAGCGAGGGGGGAGATGACCGTGTCGAGGATTTCCGCGCCCGCTTCGGCGGCTTTGACCAGCGTGGCCACGGACATGCCGGTTGTTGAATGGGAATGAATCTCTATCGGGATGGAAACCGCTTTCTTGAGAGCTTTGACAAGCTCATACGCTTCGTAGGGTTTCAGAAGGCCGGCCATATCTTTTATCGCAAGGCTGTTCGCGCCGATTTTTTCATATTCTTTGGCAAGCTCCACATATTTTTTACGGGTGTGAAAGGGAGTGGTCGCGTAGGAAATGGCCGCCTGAATGTGTTTGCCGGTTTTTTTTGCGGCTTCAGTGGCGGTTTTGAAATTTCTGGGATCGTTTAAGGCGTCGAAAATACGGAAAATTTCAACGCCGTTCTTCGCCGCGGCTTCAACGAACTTTGTCACCACGTCATCCGCGTAGTGCCGGTAGCCCAGCAGGTTCTGACCGCGCAACAACATCATGATCGGAGTGTTGGGAAGGGCGGCTTTGAGTTTGCGGAGCCGCTCCCACGGGTCTTCATTCAGAAAGCGCATCGCGGTGTCAAACGTCGCGCCGCCCCACGCTTCAAGCGCAAAATAGCCCGCTTTGTCGAGCTTGCCGCAAATAGGAAGCATATCCGCCGTAACCATGCGGGTCGCAAACAGGGATTGATGGGCGTCCCTAAGCGCCAAATCAGTAAGTTTAATCTTAGCCATAAAAATTCTCTCCTTAATGTGTTTTACGGTATTCGGTGACAGATGCGGTAATAACAGCGGTGACGGTCGCATCGGCGGCGCCAGCGGCGGTTGATGAACCCTTCGGCTTTTGAACCGCAATTTCTTCTTTATCTAAACCTAAAGTCTGAATTATTTTTCCAACCAATGTTATGCTAATGATGAGAATTATCAAAAAACCAAACACGGTTCCCATGCCAAGCAGGGTTAGTATCCCGCTTTGCTCGAACATCTGACCAATGGTCATGGCATATCCCCCTAAATAAAATATGGCATCATCATAGCAAATTTCTAAGAATGAGGCAAGAGGGAGCAGGTGAGGGCAAGCCGGAACCGGATATGCGACTGCGCTGAGTCGCGCTTTATCGGTTCATACTGTACCGCAGTTCCAACGGAGCGCCCGAAAACCGCGACACATTGACAATCATGCCGCAAATGGCGAGGGAACTGATCAGGGACGAACCGCCGGCTGAGAAGAAGGGCAACGGTATGCCCGTAGTGGGGACAATCCGTACGATAACCGCAAGGTTTATAAAGGTTTGCAAGGTGATGATCGTAACATAACTGAACGCCAACAGCCTTCGGAACACGGTGTCAGCCCTGTACGCGGCGATGTATCCCTGAATGGCGAACAGCGCAAACAGACATACAAACAGCAAAACACCCAGAAAACCGAATTCTTCCGCAAAGGAGCTAAAGATAAAGTCAGACTGAATTTCCAACACGCCGGCCGTCTCTCCTTGTCCCAACCCTTTGCCCCAGAGTCCGCCTGAAACAATCGCATCAATGGATTGATCAACCTGATAGTTGCCGGTGAGGGCGCCCTGCTCAGGGTGGAGAAAATAATAAAGACGGGCGATTCGGTGCGGGCGCATCACAACCATTGCCGCCATGATTATTATGGCAAAAACAAGAATGCTGGCGAGATGCCGCTTTTTTATCCCGGCCATGAGAAACACAAGCCATACATGCATAATCAGAAACGCGGCTATGGCAAAGCTGTTTTGAAGCAGAATAACGCCAGTGAGCAGGAGGGAGACAATCAAAAGCGGCAGTACGGCGCTCATAAAGGTGTCGAGCCTTTTCTGTTTCCGGTCGAGCATATGCGCCAAATAAAACGGCAGGACGATTTTCACAATTTCTGAAGGTTGAAAGCTAAAAGGCCCGGGAAACCAACGGCGCGCCCCGTTTATTTCTTGCCCCCAGAGCGCCGGAATAATGTTGAGCGTCAGCGTAACCAGCAATACCAGCGACACGATGGCTTTATGTCTGAGCCGCTCAAGATTAAAAAAAATCGCCAGAAAAAAAACAACCATGCCTCCAATGCCAAAGCCAAGCTGCTTGCTGATGAAATGCAGCCCATCCTTCCGGACGTCTTCCGCGTAATTATAGGAACCCGAATACAGAGTGACAAGCCCCAATCCGAACAGAAGGATAATACTTGCCAAAAGGATAAAATTCATCGGCGCTTTTTGTGGGGTTTTCTTCTGGCGTTTCATTATTTTCATTGTATTTTCAATGTAGAGAGCGCTATTATAGCAAACAAACCGCCTAATATCCAGAACCGTATGACGACCTTTGTTTCATCCCAGCCGGATTTTTCAAAATGGTGATGAATGGGAGCCATGAGAAACACCCGCTTCTTCCTGATTTTACAAGACAGCACCTGTAGGATGACGGACGCCGCTTCCAAAATAAATACCCCGCCTATGATAAGCGCCAACATTTCTTTCTTTATAAGAAGGGAAATGACCGCAATGACGCCGCCCAAAGAAAGCGCCCCCACATCGCCCATGAACACTTCCGCAGGGTGGGCGTTGAACCACAGGAAGCCCACGCACGCGCCTACAGCCGCGAGGCAGAACACCGTAACGTCGCCCGCGCCTTGTATGAACGGTATACCTAGATACGCCGAATAATCGGCGCGTCCTGAAAGGTATGAGAGCAGCGCCAAGGCGATGAACATCAGCAAAAGCAACCCCGCCGCAAGCCCGTCAAGCCCGTCCGTGAGATTCACCGCGTTGGACTCGCCTACGATGAGCAACACGGCGAAGGGTATCCACAACGCGCCCAGATCGCACACCGGGTTCTTGAAAAATGGCAGGTACAGGAGCGTGGTCTCCTCATTTCTTGAGAAATAGAGGATAAGCGTTACAGTAATGGCGACGGCGAACTGGCCGGCCAGTTTTGCCCGCGCTGAAAGCCCGTCCGAATTGTGTTTGGTTACTTTAAGGTAGTCGTCCAGAAATCCGATAAACCCCAGCGCGGCGAAGGATCCGGTGATGATCCAAATATGCGGGTTCTTCAAATCCTGCCATAGCAAGGTGGAAATGATCATGGAAAAAATAATGAGAACGCCCCCCATGGTCGGGGTTCCCGCCTTTTTGAGATGCGTTTCGGGGCCGTCCGAGCGGATTGTCTGCCCCACTTTCAGCCGCCTGAGCGCCTCAATGATGCGAGGCCCCGCTATATAACAGATAAGCAAGGTGGTCAGCGCCGCGTAAGCCGCCCGAAATGAGAGGTATTGAAATACATTAAAAGGCGTGAAATATTTTACAAGCGGATATAAAAATTCTAAAAACATACTTGTTCCTGAGGCCTTCCCAAAACGCGCCCTAGGCCGTCAGTTTTTGGGAAAGCTGCCTTAGATTTAATAGAAAAAGCGGGCTTTAGACCGCTTTTTTGAGAGCCTTTCCAAAACTAACCCGCACGTAGTCCGCGTCTTGGGAAAAGCTCTCCTTACATGAATTCGACGGCGCGAAGTTTTACATTAAAGAGCCTCCGGAGACTCAACCGGAGTTTCCAGAGGCTCCCATTATTCTCCGCTCGCGGTCAACGCCGCCGCAAGCCGCTCCAAGGCGCAGCCTCGCGAGCCTTTAAGCAACGCCAGATCGCCTTCCTGTACATAATGCGCCGCCGCGTTTATCAATTCTGCCATATTTTCTGTAAAAAAGAAAGGTTTCTTTGCCGGTTTTTCACTTTTTTCGAGGATATCGGCTATCACCCGCGTTTCCGCGCCGAAAAGGTACACAAAATCAGCCTGAGAGCCGGCAAGCAAACGCCCTATCTGCGCATGGGCGGCTTCGGAATAGGCGCCCAATTCCAGCATTGAGCCGATGACATATACGCGCCTGCCGCTCCACGCGACGCTATCGCAAAACTCAATGGCCGCCGCAGTTGAAGACGGATTCGCGTTGTAACAGTCCTGGACAAGGGTGACGCGCCCCCGAATGATTTCGCTCCTGCCGAAAAGGGGTTTGACGGACTCAAGCCCCTTCTTTATGGAGGAAACGGCTGCGCGCGTTTCTGAAATGGCTGCGCGCGTTTCTTTGGCGATGGCTACGGCTGCGAGCGCGTTTTTTAGGTTGTGCGTTCCAGGCAGGGGAAAGCGGATGCGTTCTCCGTCAAGCTCAAGCTCCGCGCCGTCAAGCCCCAGACTGGCCGCAGGACATGAGGTTTCGTAAAACACCACTTTCCCATTGACTTCACGGGCAAGAAAATCACGGAACGCATCGGAAGCGGGGATAAGCGCGGTTTCCTTGCCGGTGAAGCCGGAGAAAATAGCTTTCTTTTCAGCGGCTATGGCTTCCAGAGAACCCAGCATACCGATATGCGCCTCGCCTATATTGGTGATAAGCGCGATATGCGGTTTGAGTACGCGGCTCAACTCACGGATTTCTCCGGCGCGGTTCATGCCCATCTCAAAAACGCCAATCTCGTCTCCGGCTCTCACCTTAAACACCGAAAGCGGAAGACCGGTCTCCGAGTTGAGATTGCCCTTGTTCATCACAACCTTTTTTTCACACGAGAGGATCGCGCCGGCAATTTCCTTGACGGTTGTTTTGCCGGAAGAACCAGTGACGCCGATTTTGAGCAGACCAGGGAAACGCTCAAGGTACGCCTTCGCCGCGTCCTGTAGAGCGCGCAACGTATTGTCCACCGCAAAGAGAATCGCGCCATAGCGCCGGGCCGCCGCTTTCAAGCCGGACATCCCGCCGGAGAGCTTCGTTTTTTCAACAAGAGCCGCGACCGCGCCGGCTTTGAAGGCCGTTTCCGCGTACTGATGCCCGTCATGCGACGCTCCGGCGAGGCACACGAACAGAGCGCCCGCCCGGCAGACACGCGAGTCGATGCACACCGATGAAAAACCAGCGTCCGCTTCCGGCTCCATTCCGATCATCGTACCGTCGGGCAGCGCCGCGCGCAACCTGCTGAAGGTCATAAGATTCACCGGTTGTTTTCCTGATATATTTGCACCTGGATGATGTTTTCAGGCGGTATTTTCACCAGCTTCATGCGCTTTGCCGCTATCTCGATTCGTTCTGCGGACATGTAGGACGCGCCGCCCGCAATGAGGCGTTTTGATGCATTAACCCATTGTTCCTGATCTTTTTCAAGTTGAGCTATTTCTTTATCGAGCGAGTTGTACCGGTTCGCCTGCCACACTACAGCCGCAAAAAACATCGGAATCGTAATGATAAAGAAAAGCGCCAAAATTTTAAAAGTGAATTTCACAGCTTTCTCCTTTGAGGCTGTTTCAAAACGCGCGTTAGGGCGTTGGTTTTGAACAGGCTCCTTTCTCAAATCTTTTCAACAACCCGTAAAAGAGCGCTCCGCGAGGGGGCGTTCGCCCGTATTTCTTCCATGCGCGGGGCGACCGCTTTTTTAGTGACAAGCCGTCCTGAACCGTTTTTCGCCAGTTCCCTGAAATAACCTTTGACTACTCTCGATTCCAGCGAGTGGAAGGAGATGACTCCCAGCCGGCCCGGGCTGCGCAACGCGTCCCACGCCGATTCCAGCAAGGGGCGCAGTCCCGAAAGCTCGCCGTTCACCTCGATCCGCAACGCTTGAAACGTCTTTGTCGCCGGATGCGCCGCTCCGTACCGGTATTGGGGCGGCACCGAACGCGCGACAATGTCCGCAAGCCGTTTCGACGCGGCGATAGGCGAACGCGCCCGTTCTTCGACAATGGCGCGGGCTATCCGTCTTGAGTAACGTTCCTCCGCGTTGTTGTACAGCAGATCGGCCAACTCTTTTTCCGGCAGGCCGGCTATGATGTCCGCAACGGTTCGCCCTTCCGAGGGGTTGATGCGCATATCAAGCGGCTCATCCTTTGCAAAACTGAAGCCCCGTCCTGATTGCGCGTAGTGATACAGGCTCACGCCCAAATCAATGAGCGCCGTGTCGAATTTTTCAATCCCAAACCCTGCGATTCGCGCCCGCGCGGTCTGGGCGAAAAAATCCTGCGATCTGCCGTGATAAAACCGCGCCCGCGCGCCAAAGCGTTCAAGCCGGTTTTTCGCTATTTCCTGTATTGACATATCCGCGTCAATTCCGATAATTTGTAAGGCAGGAAAACGCTCCAAAAAGGCTTCGGCATGGCCGGCCTCACCAAGGGTCGCGTCGCACATCACTTCCCCGTCTGAGCGGGGGGCAAGAAGCGTCAGCGTTTCTTCCAGCAAAACCGGCGTGTGAATAACGTTCATAAGGTTATTTTAAATTATAATTCACCTAAAAATAATGTCAATAATGATTGTTGTCTTACGCCGCATAATTCTTAATTATTTATATAATTACGCTATACATGCGTTAAGATATGGGGGACAAGGAGACGGGACGGGAATATGGAAAGAGAAAGCGCCCTGCATTACGCGCTTAAAATTCAGTACGCGGGAATTGACGGAAAAACCGAAGTCGCCGTCAGATGCGGACGAAACGGCATGAGACAGTACATCTGTGACGGCGTTACCGGCGCGGGCGAAATAATTGAGGTTCAAACAGGCAGTTTCGCTCCGCTCAAAGAAAAGATACAAGACCTTTCACGCGAATATAGTATCCGCGTCATCCACCCTATTGTTCTGCGCAAGCGCATAGAGCTTTTTAAGGCGGACGGCGCCATCATCCGCTCGCGGAAAAGCCCGGCCGCAGGCGGCAAATGGGATGTGTTCAAGGCGTTGGTCTACGGCTGGGAAATCGCGGCGTTGGACAATGTGCGCATAGAGCTTGCCTTTGTTGATATAGCCGAAACGCGGATCGATGACGGACTGGGGTCATGGCGGCGCAAGGGCGTACGCATTGCGGACAAACGGCTTGTCGCCCGCAGCCCATCTATTGTATTGCGGGAAAAAGCGGACTACCTGCAATTCGCGCCTTTTGAACCAGACGAGCGGTGGACGGCTGCGGATCTAGCGGTCCGTGCGAAAATCAGGCTTCCGCTTGCGCAAAAAACCGTGTTTGTATTGACCAAATTGAATGCCATCGCACGAATCGGGAAGCGAGGAAGGGCGTGGGCGTACTCACGCCTCTAAAACCGCCTTTAACCGCGCCGCGGCCTCTTCAATAGACAACGGCTCGCTGTTTTCCCGCGCCGCCAAATTCCGCAACGTCAGGTTTCCGCGCAGCGGGTTGTCAAGCGGCGGGATGATCAGCCATTGCACGCCTTTTTTTTCCGCGGTCATGTACTGTTTGGCGAGCTTCTCTTCGGCAAAGAAGACTTCGCAGGCAAGCCCCGCGTCCCGAAAACGCCCGGCTATAGCCTGATACGCGCCCGCATCCGCTTCTTTTAGGCACGCGACGGCTATGCGGGCGTAGGAAACTCTTTGCTCCAACCTGCCGAGCGCTTCCAGCGCGGCTATAAGCCTGTCCAGCCCGATGGACGTTCCCACTCCGCTTATGTTCTCTTTGGAATACAGGCTTGCGAGGTTGTCGTAGCGTCCGCCGGAACAGATTGAGCCTATTTCCGGCATATCGTTGAGGAAGGTTTCGTATACGATGCCGGTGTAGTAGTCCAGCCCCCGCGTGATGGACGGGTCAAGCGTAAAGGCATCGGCGCCGCCGGCGGCGCCGCTCGCGGCGGCGTGTTGGAGCATATACGCCCGAAGCGCCGCGAGCCGCCCGGATTCGGGCGACGGTCCGCCTGAGAGCCCGGTGAGACGCGCTAGAACTTCTTCAAAATCGCCTTTCGCTTCGATAAATTGCAAAATTTTTTCCGCCTTGCCGCCCGCAATGCCGGCAAGCCGCTCTACAACCGCGTCCCGTCCGATTTTAGCGGATTTATCCACCAAGCGCAAAATATCCACGGATTTGTCAAGCAGTCCGAGCGTCGCAAGAAACCGGTTGAAGAGACCCCGGTGGTTGATGTGTATCGTAACGTCTCCCGCGCCTATGGCTTTGAGCGTGTCGCGCATGACGAGGAGGATTTCGAAGTCGCTTGCCGGGGAATTTGAGCCGACGATATCAACGTCACACTGGGTGAACTCACGGTACCTGCCCCGCTGGGTGTTCTCGCCGCGCCACACCTTGGCGATGTGGTACCGCTTGAAGGGCAGCGTAATTTCAGAGCGGCGCGCTGCGATGAAGCGGGCGAACGGCACGGTGAGGTCGAACCTGAGCGCTACGTCGCGGCCTCCGTTGTCGGTGAACCGGTAGACCTGCTTCTCGGTTTCCCCGCCGCCTTTGCCGAGCAAGATTTCGGCGTATTCAAGGGCGGGCGTGTCAATCGGCGCAAACCCGAACGATCTGAAAGACGCCTCAATGTTCTCAATGAGTCCTCTCCGCTCAATCTCGGCGGACGGCGGAAAATCCCGAAACCCTTTTAATACACGCGGTTCAATGATATTCATAGTGAAGCAAGTGTAGCGTATCCATTCGTTTTTTTCAATGGAGCGCCGGCTTGAGGGTGGGGGCAGCCCGCTGTGAAAAGAAAGCCTCCGCTTTCACTGAGGTTTTCTTTAGAAAAATGGAGGTTTTAGTTTTACCAGACGCGGTACGTGACCTCGCGGGCAAGGGTGACATGCTATTCGTGGAAGGCTTCAGGTCAACACGTCTTCCGAAGACGGAAAATTAGGCGGCTGGTTGCAGGTTCGCCCGGGACACAAATTTGCCGCTCTGGATTCGGTGTGGTGGAAGCCTATTAGTCAGGCGAACTTCAGGCTCGGCAATATCTGGGGCGGCGGCGGCATGTATACCGCCGGTGTTGCAAGCGCCGATGACGTTATTCTTAATAGCGACAAGGGTATCATTACCTTCCGGGGGCGCGGACACAAATGGAGCGGCTATCGCGCTGTTCGGGCGTGGGGCATGGATATAGATAGATTACGGCGCCGCCGTTGGCCTGTATCCTGTGGACAATCTTCATATTTTATCGCAGCCGCGCCTTTTAACGAGACAAACGTTGATGGAAGTGGGAGCATTGACAACCTTACCGCCGGAGAAGAGTACGCTAATACGGCTTTTATCCGTGTAAAAAGGGCTGTCCAACAAAAAGGGGCGGCCGTTTTTTTTCATGGACGATTCCCAGCGTCTTTCACCCCGCCGCAAGCGCCGCCGGCTCAACGGCGGAACAGATGGGCCGCCGCCTGACAAAAAAGCCCCCGTTTTCACGGGGGTTTTTACGCTGTCGTTTAGTTGTTTATAGAGGGAAAAATTAGAAGCTGTAGTCCAAGCCGACGGGGATGCCCCAGTTGATGACGGTGTCGCCGCCTGACTTCTGGCTGTACACCTGGAGGCCCGCGTAGAACGTGCCGCCGCCCGCCGATTTGGCGATGTAGGGGTTGAGGAACCAGTCGAACGTGGACTCGCCTTCATCAGGAACCGCCAAGTCAACGCCCATAAACACAAACACTT
>JAITIK010000049.1 GCA_031279555.1 Treponema sp.
GGTCCCCGCGCCGCCGCCGGTATCCCGGCCCGGCCAACCGCCCCTTTGATTATGGCTTTCTTTACGTCCGGCTTGCGGCCGTTACAGCGGCATTCCGCGTGAAACGTTTTATGGGAACGGTCAGGATTATTACAGGCGCGCCGCCTTTTTCCGTTTGAAGCGACATGGAAACGGACGTCTCCACTCCCGCAAAACGGACGTTTTAATGCCGCCGCCGCCATACCTTCCCTCTCATATAGGTTTCGCTATAGTATATTCGCTTTTAGTATAGCAAGTCTAGAACATCACCTAACGATTTGGGCCCCCAGGCATTGCCGGGGGAGTATTTATTATATTCATAACATACTCCGCTTTAGTCATTAGCATCCTGTCGTACGTGTAGGTTTTTTCGCCATTTTGTACCGCAAAAACCACGTTTGGAGATTTTATGCGCGAAGCGCGACAAACTGCTAGCAACCCTATAAGGGTTTGCTTCAATTAGGATGTTGCGGCGTTTCATGTTATAAACGCGCCGTCTTATTTCTCCCCGATATAAGGCTTCCTGCACACGGACGAGACCACGCAATCGCGGCAGACCGCACGAGAAATGGTTTTCGGCGTCATGTATTCGCCCCCACGCATTGCGGCGGCGATCTTTTCAACGACAAGGTCTACGGCGGCGATTTCTTTTTCATATTCGGAATGAGGGTTGTCTTCATCTATCACCGGACGGAATTCCCGATTGTCTATCGAATAAAACCGCGCGTCCTTGACAATGGGCGATTCAGCGGCGGCATCCCTGTTCCCCGCGCCGGAAGCTTCAAGCATGGCGATGTAGGACGCCATCTGTACGTTGCTCGGAAAATCATCCTCATTCGCCCATAATTCAGCCGCCGACGGTATGGTTTTTGTTTTGTAATCTCTAATGATATGGCCGCCTTCTTCATCATTCAAAACAATATCCGCTATGCCGCTTAACGCAGGAGCCGCCGCATAGGTTTTTCGCAAAGGATATTCCGCGCCCGCAATGGTCTTTCCATTCAGATTTTCGGCGTCACGGTCGAGATAATCCTCCAGCGCGGCTTTAACGCGGGGTTTAAGCATGTCGTAAATGGGTTTTTGAAAATACCCCTCGTTGTTTTGCGCTTTGTCGATGGCCTGCCGCATCTCTTCATCAAGATATTTCTTGTATACATCCAACTCTTGAATTTGAAAACGCCCGTGGTTTTCTTGTATCCGTATCCAAAGCCGCTCCAAAATACTGTGGTACAGCCTTCCCAAATCCCTCTGATCCAGCGTTTCGATCTCGGTTTGTTTTTCCTTCACCCCAAGACCCCTTTGCAAGACCCATTTGAAAGGACACGCCAGATACTCGTCTAAATCGGAAGGAGAAAGCCGGACATCCTCCATCCCGCTCTTTTGCGACTGATCGCGTTTTTGAGTACAGAGCCGCTTCTCGACTTCCGCGCGGAGATCGCCTTGCGTTATCGCCGTTGTCCGCATATCTATGCCGCCCGGTTTCTCTTGTATGACGTTGAACGCTTCCCAGCCTTTCTTCTGTATATCCGACGGGCAGGCGGCCGGAATTTTTGAAGCGCGTCCGCTGAGAATGGCGGTTTCCACCTGATACGGATCCGGAAGGACGGGCTGTTGCGTAATTTCGCCGTCCAGAATGTCCTCCAACTTCCGGTGAGGCGCGGCTGCGCCTGAAAAAGTGCGATCCGCGACCGTAAACACGGGAATGGCGGCGGACACAAAATACGCTTTGATAAATTCCGCTGAAATGTCCCGATCTTGTATGCAAAGCCTGTTTTTCCGGTCTTCCCGCAAAAACGAAGAGCGTCCGTCATACACCACCGCGGCGTCATCCTGATTCATATTGATGATGAAATGAACCGGCGGCGCGATTCCCGCCGCAACTTTGTAGCCGTAAACAGGAATCCCCCGTTCCTTTGATTCGTACACATAGGTTTCTTCTTGAATATACGATTGAAAAACAGGAAAAGCGCTGCCCGCGTAGTTTTGGTATATTTTGCGGAAACGTTTGCCAATTTCTATAAGCTCCTGCAAGGAGGCGAGGGATTTTCCGATAATTTTATTGGTTTCCGGATCCATAGCGGCTCGATCAAAGTGATTTTTTTCAAAAACATGCCATTTTTCCCGCAGTTTAGCAAAACTATTAGCGTCTAAAACGGCGAGAATATCGTCCTTGAGCCTCGCGTAAAACAATTCTATAGAAGAAACCATCACACCGGCGAATTCCTGATTTCGATGCTGTTCAAATGTTTTTTCCCACACGTCAATTTCATGGGGCCGTGATGGATGCGTCTCGGAATACGATTCGGGAAAGCCGGAGACGCAGTGGTAGCGCAACCCGAATTCCATAAGAATAGTGATGGAATCTTTAGCTTTCCACGGGAACGCCCTGTCAAGCAACAGGCCGGACAACGCCGCGTACGACCAACGCTTGCTCTTGCACGCCGAAAACGCGCTGAAAATCCGCCCGCCCGGATGTTTCGGCAAAGGCTTCCCTTGCCGGACATCCGCAAACAGTCCGTAAAGGTGAAATTCGTGCGCGAGCCGGTCAACGCTTCCATTTCCAGCCACCGATATGCAGATGTCTTCAGGACACAGGCCATCCTTGTCCAGAAGCCGCCTGCACGTAAGGGCAAGCCATTTGTATTCCTGCGCGGTCGACCTGAAACGCAGGAATTTGCGCCCATACGATGCGCCGCAGTCAACGCCGGCGCTCGACAAGCCGCCCGGCTGTACTGAATTCCACGAGGGCGGCGCGACCGCTTCCACCGGGATGATGCGGAGGGGAACATCGCCTTTGTACGCTTCCGCGCCGCTCATACCGGCGACGCTGGCGATGCCCGTCAACTCCTCGCGGTACTCTTCCCAATCTTCCGTCAATTCCGGAAAAAACAGCGTCCATGAAATATCGGTTCGCCTGAAATCAGCCCTGTTCCAGGCCGGCTCATAAAGCTGGTATTCTTCTAAAAACAGCGAATATTTTTCATGGATAAGCCGCAAGTCCGCAAAATACGCATCCTGTACAAGAGCGGATTCAGGGCGGCGCAGAATGCCCTCAAGCGCGGGCAACAATTTCGCCATGCTCGCAAGAAAGGAACCGTACGAGTCCGCATATTCGGGCGGAATGTATTCGCCCAAAAACTTTGCCTTCCGGTTCTCCAGCAGAAAGTTTGACGCAAATAAGATGCGAATCGCATGGTTTATCGCCTGTTTGCCGGTCTGACTGACTGGCAAAGTCTGCGTTTTAAAGTCGTCCCACGCGAGGAAGCGGTTGGGCGCGACCGGCTTTACGGAGGCTTTCGCCGCTTCCCGCGCCCAGAAAGACGCGACGACGCCAGACGGAAATACGAAATGCGCCCTTCTATCGGGCAGGACTTCTATAATGTAATCAATTATGGGACGGGGCATAGTTCACCGTTATTATAGTTAGTTATACCGATTGTCTCGGGCATTCTGTTAAAAACTCCTCACTGCCGCTCTAGTCTTTTTTCTAGCTTTCGCCGAATTTCACCTATGGTATATATTACACCGTTCTTTTTCATCCTGGTTATTATTCTTAAAACTTTCTTAATTAACTTGAGCGGGAATACAATTATACATTGAAAAGCGAAATAAGCGACTTTCATTGTAATATAAAATTTTGAATAGCTCAAATCAGTCAGTATCTTTATCGCTTCTTTACACTTCTCACGTTCATGCAAGAAAAAATACAACAATTGGCGCAAATATCCGCTTTCTTCTTTTAAATTAATTTCATTTTTTAATAAGAACTGATTGTATTGACCGCACCACCGGATATGCTCCAATCTTTGAGCCGCCGTGAAGCCGCTATAGGTGAGGGAAGAACGGCGGGTAGTTACACAATACAGCGCCCTGTCATCCGCTTTGATTTTCGATGCGTGTAACCCGATAAGATATGAAAACGTAACATCGTTATGTTTTGTTATTTCATCAAAACGGATGTTGTTTTCGACAACCATCGCTCTGCTTATTATTTTCCCCCACGGAGCGAAATATTTATA
>JAITIK010000052.1 GCA_031279555.1 Treponema sp.
TCTTCTTATCAACCTCAGGGCTTATTGCCGCCCTACGATATTTTGCAGGACATACTATATGACACATTATTATACTCACATCGTGTTCTTTTCGTATTAATTCACTCATCCTGCCATTATAGCCGCTCTTTCAGCCGGAGCAAAGCTCCGGGGTACTTAACCCTATCGCTTCGCGAATAAGGGCTTTGCGGCGGCGTATACGCTGGCATCGCTTCCTACGGAAGCGATGCCAGGGCTGCAAAAATGTGGGTGGAGGCTGGCGTGGGAAATTCCGACTTCCAGAGCCAAATTTTGTTAAAGAGAGCTTCCGGGAAAGCGGTCTAACGCCCGCTTTTTCACTTAAAGCTGTAGTATATCCTTCCCCCTTCCCATGTCCTGAAACATCCGTATATCTTCCGCTGTACTTTCATCATCCTCAAATTCCGCTTCATCTGATTATTCGTAAACGGCCATTCCTTCCTCGTCATAAATCTCAACGCCTCATCTTCCCGTTCCGTCAGCCGCTCAAGCAGATTCCGGCCCCTCTTGCCAGGCGGCTTTTCTTCTTTTTTTGGACATTTTTCATCCCCTTCCTCAAAAGCCCCGGTGTTCCTGCCGAGCCTCCTCCCGTTGCGTTCGATCCATATAGATAATCTATCACTGGCGGCTGCGCCCGCTTCCGCCCTTCTTCTATGCCTTTCGCCGATCCCAATGCCTCCATAGCGTCCTTCGCTTTTTTCCCCCCGCTTCTCAAACGGCGATTGCGCAGTGGCGGCTTAAAAAACTTCGTTTAACAAAATTGTTCGCGTTTCGAGGTTAAAGCCTTATAATCCGTAACAGCGATGCCATGCCTTTCCCACGCCAAGATTCCGCCGCATCCCAGTCTGCGGCCTCGAAATAAAAACGCTTCCAACCCCCCTTGACGCTTTACGCATAAAGGTTAAAAATAGAGTATACGATTTTGTTTTAGAGAAATCTACGAACACTTGGTTCGCGAACCGTTGGTTCGCTTTAATCTTATTGCTGCGGAAAAAGCCGCAGGTTTATAGAGGAGTTATCTATGAGTGTCATAGAATATGTCAAAGCGCGTGAAATCCTTGATTCACGTGGTAATCCCACTGTTGAAGTTGATGTTTGCCTTGAAGACGGATCCTTTGGGCGGGCTGCGGTTCCGTCAGGCGCTTCCACCGGCGAACATGAAGCCGTTGAGTTGCGCGATGGCGACAAGAGCCGTTATCTGGGCAAGGGCGTTCAGAAAGCTGTTGAAAATGTAAACAACATCATCGCGTCTGAGATCATCGGTCTTGACGCCCTTGATCAGGTTGATGTGGACCGCGTGATGATTGAGCTTGACGGGACCGAAAACAAGGGCAAACTCGGCGCAAACGCCATTCTCGGCGTGTCAATGGCAGCCGCCCGCGCCGCTTCCGAATCGCTCGGCGTCCCGCTTTACAAATACCTCGGCGGCATTCACACCACAACGCTGCCTGTTCCCATGGCGAACATCATCAACGGCGGCAAACATTCGGATAATAAAATCGACTTTCAGGAATTCATGGTCATGCCTGTCGGCGCGGAATCCGTGTCGGAAGCGGTGCGCTGGACAGCCGAAGTGTTCCACACCCTGAAGAAACTGCTGAACGAAGCTGGCCATAACACCGGCGTTGGCGATGAAGGCGGTTTCGCGCCGAATATCGGCAATGAAGAAGCCCTCCAGTTCATCGTCAAAGCGATTGAAAAATCCGGATACAAGGCGGACAAAGAGCAGTTCGGCATTGCAATGGACTGCGCCAGTTCCGAACTTTTTGACGAAGGCGGCAAAAAAGGCTACAAATTCTGGAAATCCAACCCGGACAAGCTCTTCACCGCTGATGAAATGATTGCGCTTTATGAAAGCTGGATCGGCGCGTACCCGATCATCTCCATCGAAGACCCGCTTGATCAGGACGATTGGGCTGGTTATGTAACCATGACAAAAAAACTCGGCTCCAAAATTCAAATCGTGGGCGATGATTTCTTCGTCACCAACACCAAACGCCTTGCGCGCGGAATCAAAGAAGGTTCCTGCAACAGCATCCTCATCAAGGTGAACCAGATTGGCACCATAACCGAAACCTACGAAGCGGTCGAAATGGCGAAACGCGCCGGCTACACCGCCGTTGTTTCCCATCGCTCCGGCGAAACTGAAGACAGTTTTATCGCGGATCTCGTGGTCGCGTTTGAGACCGGTCAGATTAAGACCGGCTCAATGAGCCGCACCGACCGCATTTGTAAGTACAACCAGCTTCTCAGGATCGAGGAAGAGCTTGAAGGCGTCGCGGAGTACGCGGGCAAGAAGGCGTTCTATAACCTGAAGAAATAGGGGCGGCGCATACAGGGATGGGCGGGCGCGTTCACCGCGTTTCGCGCCCGCGCTCATCCTCCTTCGCCTCTTGCCAAAACGCCTCCATGTCCCCGCTATTTTCTTTTTTCATTTCCCGCGTTGTTTCTTTCATTCTTTTTTCCACATAGGCGAACCGGCGCATGAATTTGATGTTGGCGCGGTGCAGCGCCACTGACGGGTCGGCCTTCATAAAGCGGCAGAGATTGACAACCGTAAAAAGCAAATCGCCCAATTCGGACTCCAACGCGGATCCATCAATACATTCCTTGTCGAATTCGTCTTGCACTTCACCCGCCTCTTCCTGAATTTTGGCAAGAACGTCAAAAGGCGTATCCCAATCGAATCCCAGCTTCGCAGCTTTTTTCTGCAATTTGTACGCCCGGTCAAGGGGAGGCAGCGCTTTTGACACTTCATCCAGCGCCGAGTCTTTCGGGGCGCGCCCTTCCTGTTCAACCTTGATTTTCGCCCAGTTTTCAAGGACTTCCCGGCTGTCTTTCACATTCACTTCCCCAAATACATGCGGATGCCGGCGGATGAGTTTTTCCGAGATCGTTTCCAGTACGCCGGAGACGGAAAAAAGCCCTTTCTGTTCATGCATATAGGAAATCATGGTTGCAAGCAGGAATATGTCGCCGAGTTCTTCCTTGACGTGTTCCGGGTTGTCTTCGTCAATGGCTTCTACGCATTCGTAGGTCTCTTCAATTAAGCCTCCCCTCAGTGTTGAAGGCGTCTGCTCCCTGTCCCACGGACAACCGTCCGGGGAGCGGAGCCGCGCTACAATATCATACAAGCCCTTGAAGGCTTGGGATTCGGTTTTCATGGGAATACAATGAATGGAATTGCAAAAAAAATCAACCCTCGCCCTTGTTTTTCGTTTGCAAATGAACCGCCGCGTTCTGAAGGGACATTTGCATACGGTTTGTTTCGCCGGATGCGCGGACGCGGGCGCTTCATTTTCATTTCACTTTTATTGTGGAAAAGATGTGAAAAGCATCGCTTGACATTCTATACTTTTGCTCTTATAGTTAAATAAATTGGAGGAGGTTTTATGCATAAGCGTATTACTTTTGGATTTTGCGCGGCCATTGTCGCTATGGTCGCCTTTGTCGGATGCGGAGGTGGAGCTGCAAAGATCGATTACCGTATGAATATTGCGGGACTTGACGCGAATAGTTACTTCAACTGGAGCGCGAAGGGCGTTTCAGTGCAAGATGGGTTTGACGCCGCTACAGGCGCGAGCAAAGCGAAATCGACCACACGATTCGATCAAGCCGTAACCTATGACATCCCTGAAAATGCGGCGAAACATACGGGGTATGCCATACCGAGCGGTTTGCGCGGCCTGTTTCTATATCCGGTTTCGGCGGACAGCACACGCGTCTATGACAACCTTACGGTGACGGCCAATGGCAAACAGGTTGTCATCCGCTACGTGCATCGTGATTCGGCGTATGAAATCGCCACGGACGCGAACGGCAAACTGGATATTACGACCGGTTGTAAAGCCGCCCGCGGCATTGCCACCACCGAGGATCAGCATACGTTCACCTTGAAGCCCGAATTCTCTAAAACCGGAGAAGCGTCCGGCAATATGACGGATTTCGACTGGTCAAAAGCGACGCTGGCTCCCGATGTTTTCAGCGCCAACGCGACCCGGCATTACACCGGCGCCTTGGATGTGGCGTATGAAAACAACTATCTCACCGTCAAAGGCTCATTGAAAGAAGTTAAATGAACCGCTCCGCTTTTTTTAGGAGGCGCGCACTCTTAAAGAGTGGAGGATAGGGGCGTTGCAAGCGACAAAGTTGCCTAACGGAGTCGCCCAACGCCTCTATTACTGTTTTTCACATTCTAAAAAATGAAACAGCAGGAAAATAAAAAATTTATTCTTATGACTACGGCGTCTGTGGAAGGGCTGGTTATGAGAATGGCAGTTCCGACCATCACCATTATGCTGGTGTCGGCCATGTACAATATGGCGGACACCTACTTTGTGGGTTCTCTCGGCACGAGCCAAATCGCCGCAGTGGGGATATCTTTTTCGCTCATGGCTGTCATTCAAGCGATTGGCTTTTTCTTTGGACAGGGCGCGGGCAACTACATATCACGCGCTTTGGGCGAAAAGAACATGCAAGGCGCGGGGCGTATGGCCGCGACCGGTTTTTTCACCGCGTTCGGGCTGGGGTGCGTCCTCTCCATAACCGGCAGCCTGTTTCTCACGCCGCTCGCCCGGTTGTTGGGCGCGACAGACACGATGTTGCCGTATGCCCGCGCATACTTGCGGTTCATCCTGATCGCCGCTCCTTTTATGATAAGTTCCTTCATGCTGAACAATCTTCTCCGTTTTCAGGGGAACGCATCGCTCTCCATGATCGGCATGGTGACCGGGGCGCTGCTCAACGTGGGTTTGGACCCGCTTTTCATATACGTCCTTCATTTGGGAGTGATGGGCGCGTCCCTGGCCACCATGATAAGCCAGATCGCAAGCTGCTCGATCCTTTTTGTGATATGTTGCGCTGGAAAAGACACGGTACGTATTCTGCCCCTGAATTTCTCTCCCACGCCGTCCGTCTACGCCGAAATAGTGAAGGGCGGGCTGCCTTCCCTTTTACGTCAAGCGCTGATAAGCGTGGCGGCCATTTTCTTAAATCACGCGGCCGGAGAGTTCGGAGATCATACGGTTGCGGCAATCTCCATTGTCAACCGCGTCACGCTTATATCTGCCTCCGTTGTCTTGGGTGTGGGCCAGGGATTCCAGCCTGTGTGCGGGTTTAACTATGGGGCGAAACGATTTGACCGCGTGAAAAAAGCCTTCTGGTTCTCGGTGCGCTCAACCGCCATCCTGCTTGCCCTAGTTGCAGCAACCGCCTTTATATTCGCGCCGCAGGTTATCGCGTGGTTCAGGAAAGACGATCCCGAAGTGATCAAAATCGGCGCGCTTGCCCTGCGCTTCCAGTGTTTCGCCCTTCCGTTCGGTTCGTGGATCGTGCTTAACAACATGTTCCTGCAAACCACCGGCAACGCGCTTTCGGCAAGCGTTTTGGCTTTTGCCCGCCAGGGGCTGTTTCTCATCCCCCTGATCTTTATTCTTACGCCGCTCTTGGGCGTACTTGGCATTCAGCTTGCAACCCCCATTGCGGATATCTGCACGTTTATATTGGCAATTCCGCTCGGGGTCAAGGCGTTGCGGAAAATGGGGCGGCGCTGAAAACAGCGATGTTTGCCGCCGCCCCGCAACGTGTATCACGAAACAACCGCCTCGACTATTTCTCCAAAAGCCCCTTTTTCGCCTTCCCGCTCAATTTCCCGCCGCTCGCACATATACACCCGCCCACCCTGTTCCTGTCCGGCGAAATGCTGAATGCAGGGCGAAACGGTGTCAAAAGCTGATTGAGTCAATTCCCTTTCAATGTCCGGCGGAAAATGGCCGGGCATAGCCCAGCGGATTTCTATGCTGTGGACGTTGGCGGCTTCTCCCATCCGCAGCTTTCGCTGTCGTGGCAATGACCAGGATTTCCCGCAGGTTTTCAGGCGGGCAGTCAGTACCGGTAGGAATTTTTACAGTTGTATCAGGTTTCTGCGCCCGGTATACATTGGCAAGCTTATGCGCTCCCCTATCCACGCCGGTAACATTGGAGTTGTAGAGCGGACACGCCTTGCAATAGACCCGCCTTTTTCAGGGCATCCTTGCTTTTGTCTTTATTCAAAACGTCCGCTTTTTTATAATAGCTGGACATCGCTCGTCTTTAATCTAGACTTGATTTTTTATAATCCAAGTTTAGCTGTCTCCAATCCAACTCTGGTTTTCTCTAATCAAGGTTTGCCCGTCGGCTGCTAAAAGTCTGGCAACCGGCGGACGGGGTGGCGGCGTCCGGACGGATGCCGCGCGTAGTTTAGGATCCGTCTGTGATGGTTATTGCGTTATGGCTGTTGCCGTATTTACCGGTATTGCCCTCAGCAACAGTCGTTGCCAATACGCCCCATGCGCTGGTGTAGTCTGCCGCTTTTCCGGAAGGAACGGTAATGGTGATTGCGCTATTGCCGCTGTACGGCTTGGTATAAGAAAAAACATTTTTCCCCAAAGACGGCGGCGTTGCAGGGAGGCTCATCAAGGTAAGTTTATCGCAGAAAGAAAAGGACGAGTCGCCTAAAGACGTTGCCACCTGCAGACTCACCGATTCAAGGGTATCGCAACTATAGAAAGCATAGCTGCCTATGGAAGTCGCCGAAGACGCCGTTACCGAAGTAATCTTTGAATTATAATAAAAGGCATAGCTGTCTATAGCCGTAACGGTAAGAGTTACACTGCCGCTTGCGGAAGGATAGGCAATCAATGTTGCCCCCGCCTTGTTCAGCAACATGCCGCCGCTTGCGCTAAACTTTGTATTCCCGCTATCAACCGTTATGCTTGTTAAAGCCGTGCAACGGGCAAAGGCTGTCCCGCTGATTGTCGTTAGAGAGGCGGGAAGGTTTATCGAGGCAAGGCTTGTGCAATCGCTAAACGCAAAACTGCCTATGGAGGTTGCAGAAGGAATATCCACCGAAGCAAGGCTCGTGCAACCACTAAACGCAAAACTGCCTATAGAAGCCGCCGCCGACAAGCTTACCGAGGTAATGACCTTGTTGTTCTCGAATATATAGCTATAGCTGTCTATTGCGGTGATTCCCGTTCCGCTTATTTCTTTAAGATTGGTAAAAGCGTTGAATGATGAAGCGCTGTACGTCCCCTCTTTTATGCTTTGCGCCCCATTTGGCAGTACCAAAGACGTCACCTTAGCCGCACCGGCGTCAGTTCCCGGATCAAACTCCGCGCCGCTCATTGTACTTAATGAAAGATCGAGCGTAACGTACTTACCGGCAGTGTTAATGGCGAATAGCGCGCTTGCCCAGCCGCCATCCGCAAGGTTGACGTCCAGCGCCAGTTCAACCGGAGTATTGGCCGTGTTCCCGCCCGAAGCGTTCGATAAATACGATGTAAGCTCGCTAATAGACTCAATCAGATTGTCAGGCTGGGGTAGTACTACGGTAACGGTGAAGCTTGCTGTTTTGCCGTTTATCGTCACCGTGAGCGTCTTCGACCCCTCCGCGCTTGAGTCATAGCCTGAAATGTTGGCTGGCGCGACGGCCTCTGTTTTGGTGGATCCGTCTGAATAGGTTCCGGTTACCACAAGCCCGGTTAAATCAAGCGCTTCCCCTACCGCGTACACAGTTTTCGTCGGCGGGCTACTTACCGTTATGCTTGTCAAAGAAGAGGAAGCTACGGTAACGGTGAAGCTTGCTGTTTTGCCGTTTATCGTCACCGTGAGCGTCTTCGACCCCTCCGCGCTTGAGTCATAGCCTGAAATGTTGGCTGGCGCGACGGCCTCTGTTTTGGTAAAGTTGTCCGAATAGGTTCCGATTACCACAAGTCCGGTTAAATCAAGCGGCTCCCCTACCGCGTACACAGTTTTCGTCGGCGGGCTACTTACCGTTAAATACAACAAATAGGGTGAGTCTGGTTGCGGCTCGGGGCAACCTGCAAGGATCACGATAAAAGCCGCTAAAAGCGCGAATAGTGCGCTTTTGCCATAGTTAGGTTTCATTCTTTAGCCTCCTCATTTCGCTTTGCATACGCATCCTTCAACACGCTAAAACAACGTTTTAGATATAAATGGTTGATAACGGCGCATATATAAAAAGCCCGCAACGTTACGGATGCGGGCTTCA
>JAITIK010000179.1 GCA_031279555.1 Treponema sp.
CGTTTTGAAAAAACCTCTTGGGTCCGCGGCAACCCCCCCCCCCCCCCGCGAACCAAGTTGTAATACAACCGTTCTCCATCAAGAAAAAAACGCCCGCTTTTTCAGCTTTGGTTGCGGCGCTGTTTGTGGGCTTGTTTGTTGGATGCGCTTCGATTCAAGCGAATAAAGACCTCAATACAACGCCAGACAACCTTGCAAGGGGCGATCCTTCCAATTCCATCAAGGTAAAAGAATATTTGCGCCATATTTTGGATTCTCCAGAAGGATATGAAGTCAAGGCGTATAACAGGAAGCCATATTCTGTCAATAATAAAAAAACGCTTTTTATGACGCACAGTTTTTATGTTTTTTTCAAAGATGGGGACATGGAACACACGCTTGTTTTTACAGCGACGCCTAAAGGGTCTGAGCAAAACGGAAGTTGGATGCTGGACGCAACAACCGATGTAGATTCTTATAATTTGTTTTTATCTGCGGACAACCCCTGGGAAGTGGAAGAGTATCAAGGGCCTCATGGCGAAACAAAGTTGGATGCCGTACAAACAGCGCAAAGAATTTTGGCCAGGCTGGAGAAGGGCTACGCATTTTTTGGCGGCGCTATTGTCAGAGATTTGGCGTGGTACCATCAAGTATGGATGTTTTTGGCGCCGCCGCCGATTCTTCTCTATCTTCCGCTCTTGTTGGTGTCAATACATGCTGACAACTGCACTTCATCCGTGCTTGAGACAATGGCGTGGGAGCAATTGTAAAGCGCTTTTAGGTATACTGGATATACACTAGCAGTCTGTCGCGCTTGTGGATTTTTGCGGCGCAAAGCGCCGCAAAAATCCCGATTGTCGGGATACTGCGAACCTTTGGTTCGATGGCAGTTTGCGCGGCAAGGAATCGTCTAACCGGCGATTTTTTGGGATTTTATGCGCGAAGCGCGCCAAACCGTTAGGAGGATAGTTATGGCGGGAATGACGGTGGAGCCGCAGATGGGGGCGGGCTTTGAGCGGGTATGGGCGGCGTTGATGGAATGGCGAGCGGCTGGCAAAGGGACTGATCGGCGTATACAAGAGACGGAAAGGCTGGCGAAGGAGGCGGCGCGGCGGCGGATGTATTCCTGAAGAATGGGAGTATGCGATGCCTGCGGAAGTGAAGACGCATTTGACGGAGGAAGACGTGGACGGGCGTATAGCGCGGATATGGCAGGGGGCCTGCGGGCGAGCGGTTTGCCCCGATTGCCGGCTCGCTGGACGATGCGCGGGCTGGAGCCGCCGCGCTTGATCCACAAAAATCTGGTGTCAATACATGCGGCGACCGCGCTTCGTCAGCGCGTGAGAGAATGGCGTGGGAGCGACTGCAAAGCGCATTTTAGGCGCGAAACGGCGGCCCGGAAACTTCGCCGTCCAAGCGGCCGCCGGAGCCATAGCGGAGTTGGGAGACTGGAAACTCCTGATCATTTCGGTTTTGAAGACAGACGAACCGCGCCGGACAGTCGGCGTATCCGGGAAGCGCGATCCTGGAGCGGATGCGCGGCGGGCGCGGCGCCCGGTTGAGCGGTGGCGCTTCTGTCCGCTTTGTATGCGGCGACACTGCAAATCGCTGTTTTCATTCCTTTTTCTGTTATACTGAACAAGATGGTAAATGAAAGCGTTGAAATGTAAGTAAAAAGCGGCAAAACCCTTTGAGTCTTGCCGCTTGGAATGAAGATAGCGCCATGCGGAAGCGTTTTAAGATTCCTTCAATGGCATTGTAGAGCCTGTCAGATTTTTTGTGTAAATAGCAAGCGTCATCAGAAGGGACCGTTCTCTTCCGAACTCAACGGCGAATTGGGCTAACGCCACCCTCCGGCCCTTAATCGGCGCCGTCCATTATCGCCAAATGCGCCTCTTGAATATGGCGTTATCGGTTGAAAAAGAGGGCATATTCATCCCCTCATTATTTTATCCGTTCCGCACATATTCCGTATCAAAATAAATGGCAGACAGCGAGCGGGCGCGGCCATCAACCGCTGTCTGCCATCCTCACGCTAAAAAAGGCGCCAGATGCGCTTGCCGCATGACGCCCTTACGCTACCGGTCATACCCTACGGTCTCTTCCGTCAAGTTATAGGGATATTCTCGAATGACAAACATCTCGTTTGTTCTGGCTGCGTGATAGTCGGTTGCGCTGTTATAAGGACCAACATAACTATCTGTCAGCGAGGCAAAATACTCAACATTGGTTTCGCCGTTAATTGTATCCGGTTTAAGATGCACCCATTTGCGTTGAGCGTTCCATGCGTATGTTCCGATTTGAGTATTATCGGGAGCGGTGTAGGTGTAGCCTGTACCGGTAAAAACATACGTTCGATCCTCAACTTTTACGAATCCGTATTCTTCTTGCTCCTTGTTCTGCCACACCAGTCCATAAAAAGTTTTCCCGTTCAGTTCATTCGATCCTTCGCTTGACGGCAATGCCTTAGACAGGAGCAGAGCCGCTCCTTCTGCGGCAAAAACATAAGCGAATGTTTTAGTGGCAAACATTTCTTTCACCCCATAATCAATAAAGGCGGATACGTTTAAAAAGCCATAGCTGGCAAGTTGTTGGTTTAAAACATCTTGCCCATTTTCTTTCGCATAATCATCAAGCATCTTTTGAAACTCCTCTCTGTATCCTGACGCATCCTGCACAAGGCCATAGATGTTGGGGCCTTCCTGGACCGCTATTTTAGCCGGTTTGAGAACCACCTTTTTTGACGTGTCATCCCACGAATAGGTTCCGTTTTCAATTTCGGCGTAGGTGTATTTCCCGTCACCGGTTAATTCATAGCTCCCATTCTCGTTCCATTTTGCCGCGTACGTCTTATACGTCCCATCCGCGGCGAATTCGGTTTTATCGGAATATACAAAATACGTTTTGCCGCCAAGTTCGTTTTCGCCTTTCGCCGCAGGAAAGTTTTTTTCCCCATCGCTATCTGGGAGAGGATTCATTATCGCCGCATCCCGTCAAAATCAATCCGAATGACAGCAGAAGCGCCGCCATTCCCGCAAAAAACAGTTTCTTTTTCATAACTGTCCTCCTGAATAAAAGAGGGGCAAGCGTATTGCAATTCAGCCTGAAACGGCGTACACTGGCAATGCGTGTAGCGCAACCCAAAGCCGGCTCCTTCCGGCAAGAATAACGCCGGCTTTGGGAACCTCTTTTTTACTATAACCGCTACGCGGTTCAAACCGCCCGTATGGGCAAGGTTCCTGTGTTAAAACGGGAGCGACTCCTGTAAGGGAGCGGCTCCCGCGTCCTGCGGCTCTCCAAACGCTTCGCGTCTGCGGAGTGTCCGCTTGCATCCATGACCAGCCGCCCATTTCTATAGGGCGTGGCGGAAATTCAGATGGGCGACGCCGCCTCTGGTATGGGAGAGAAAAAACGCGCGGGCATCGCCAGCGCATCGCGTATATAAAAAGTGTCGCTCTTTACTATAAAGACACAGTTCAAGAAAGCATACGGGGGGGGGGGGGGGTAACGCGCTTAATCGCGGCGGCGCCGCTGATTGAGATTAGACGACTTTTCATGTTTGTATGGCAACCCTCCTTTTTGAAGATTATGACGCTTTTGAAAGAAAGTATAAGCGCTTTGCGACTGGTTGTCAATGCTTTTTTTCATCAACCGGATAAAAAATGTACGCTATAGCCGCCGCGCGCGCATAGCTCCGCCGTCAGGCTCATCGCGCGAAAATATCTCTCTCCCTGCCTTCGCGGAAAAGAGGGACAAAACGGCGGGGCGGGATGTTCGCCGCGCCTAAATCGTCTTTGTAGGGCAGGGGCATGCCCAGATCGAGAAACGGAGCGCCGCGCTCCTCCAAATGCCGCGCCATGAGGATCATCTGTACGGAGCCGGCGTTGTCTTCGTCATAATACCCGGAATAGCTCGTGTACACGCCGCCGGCAAGGACGCCGAATTCGCCGGCTTTCAGTTCTCCGTCCCTATACACGCCAAAAGAGATCGGCCTTGCGGAAACAGTTTTGACGCCGCGGAGAAAACGGAGCGCCTTCAACAGCGGTTCGGTGAGCCACTCATCCCCATGAACCGCGACGCACCGGTCTACAATAGCATCAAATTCCGTATCGACGCGCAGTTCATACCGGCTCAAAAAGCGCTTTATTGATTTCTTGACGTGCAGATCCGGAAAAAACAGGACGGAACGCGCAAGGTGGAGTTTTGGCAACAGAAGATATTCCGAAGGCTCATCGGCAAATCTCGTTGACATGACCAGAAACCCGGCCATCATAAGCCTTTCTATAAAGAATGGATCAAAATCCAGCGCGAGGCAGAAGTCCTCTGAGTAATCCATGTCTACAAGTTCGTCCACAAGCCAGTCCAACCGGTCTTCCTGAGAAATAAACGCATGTCCTGATTTGGTGATTTTTAGCGGATATTTTTGCATGAGATGATTATAGCAGATGCCGCGTTAATATTCGACCGCTATGCGCGGTGCGCGCGGCGCATACATGCGCCGCAAAACTTTCCTCTTGACAAGCCCCGCGTATACGGTATATCTTTTACTAAAAGGTTCGGTTCCAAAACGAGAGTTTTGGAACCGAACTTGGGAAAAAGCGGCGAAGCGCTTTTTCCCCTAACGTAAAGCCAGGCGGCAGGAAGGAGGCTCTTTATGGCGCCTAAATTTATAAAACCCCTTGTTATCGCGGTTGCGGCTGTTGTTCTTATCGTTATTCTCAATCCATTCTCTATTATCGGCGCGACGGATCGAGGCGTCAGTTATTTTCTCGGCGCGGCCGGAGACGAAGTGATCCAGCCAGGGCTTGCCACCCATATTCCGTTGCTCGGCTCCGTCCGCACGTGGTCGATTAAGCCTAAAGAGTTCAAGGTCAAGATAGCCATTGACAACAACGGCGCAATTAGCAAAGACAACCAGATTATTGGGGTGGAGTCGGTGATCTACTGGAAGTTTGACGAGACGCGGATCCTTGACATCGCAAAACAGTATTCCGAAGAGACGCTGAAACAGATCATCGAAAGCTCCGTGATCACCTCAATCAAGACGATTATCGGCGGGTACACCATCTTTGATCTCGCCCAAAATCAGGCGAACATATCCGAAAATGTGATGCAGCGGCTGACTTCAACGTTGAGCCAGTATCCAGTGGTCATTAGCCAGTTGAATGTGTCAAACTTCGATTGGAGCGGTGATTTTGACAAGCAGATCAACGCCACGATGGAGGCGGCGCAGGCCGTGAAGAAAGCGACGGAAGAGGCGAACATAGCGGAGCAGCAGTCGAGGAAGCAGGTGATAGAAGCGGAAGCCGCGGCGAAGGCGAAGCTGGCGACCGCGCAGGCGGACGCGGATCAGCAGAAGATAGCGGCGGACGCGGCGCTGTACCGCGCCCAAAAGGAAGCCGAGGCGAGGATTGCCGAAGGGCAAGGCATCGCCGAATACAACCGGCTGATTGCGGCGAACCAACAGATTGAAATCCGTATGCGGGAACTGGAAATAGAGCTTGAACGCGCCAAACGCTGGAACGGCATTGAAGTTTCCCAGTACATACCGCTTACCGCTGCGGGCGGCGTTGTAACGCTTCCGTCCCGGTGATTCCGGGCGGCGCTCTGCGCGGCGTTTTTTTCATATATTTCTATAAAGCTAAGGGCGCCCGCCTCAAGTTGTGTTGGAAGAAAGCGTCCTGTCGTTAAGAAAGAGGTCGTTTTGAAAAGTTTATTAAGGACAATAGGTGTTTTTACTGTAGTAGGAGCGACGGTGATTATCCTGACCCCTGTGGGAGCGATGTTGTTTCTTTTCAGCGTGATAGGGTTTAAGAAAAGCATGTCTTTCGTCATGCATAAAATAGCGCAAGGATGGGCGAAACTGCTCATTGCTCTGACCTGTTGCAGTCTGACGGTCAAAGGAAGGGAGCATATTCCGCGGCAAGGCGGCGTGTGCTTTGTAAGCAACCACGGGAGCATCTTTGACATCCTGCTCATACTCGCTTATGCGGGAAGGCCGTTCGGCTTTATCGCAAAGAAAGAGCTTGTATGGCTGCCGTGCATCAATATGTGGATTTTTTTGTTGGGCGGTCTTTTTTTGGATAGAAAAAACATTAGAAAAGCCTTGGACGTCATCAACAAAGGTGTCCGAAACATCAAAAAAGGCGGCGCGATGATCATTTTTCCGGAGGGTCACCGGAGCAGGGGGCAAGGTTTGCTTCCGTTCAAAGCCGGATCTTTCAAACTGGCTGCCCAGTCCAACGCCGTCATCATACCGACGGCCATTGCGGGCAGCTACGATATTTTCGAGAAAACGGGGCGCATCCAAACCGTGTCTGTGGAGCTTGTGTTCGCCCCCCCGATTGCCGTCGCGGATATTCCGCGTGAAGACCGCAAGCGACATCTTGCGGACCGCGTATATGCCGTCATAGCCGGCGCTTTGGCGCAGTGCGCTCCCTGACGCAGGGTCGCGGAGACGGGCGGGAATTGCAGGCGAAGCGTAAAACATGAGAGACCTATGGATACTTGAACTGGTTGTTTTTCTATTGCTGATTTTTCCTCTCATAAGACCGTTTTCCGGAACATTAAGACGATTTAGCGGGCTTGGCTGGTTTTATCCCATCGGACTTGGCATTGCGGTTTGCCTGTTCCCCGCGTATGGTTTCCGCCCCGAATGCATCCCTCTGCTGATATGTGTTGTTGTTGTGAACATAACGTCTCTATTTGAGCGTATTGCGTACCAAGACAACGCCGTAGCGGAGAGGCTCTATAATCGAAAGAAGGCGTCCCGTCCAGTGGCCGCGATTGTAATGCTGATAATCACAACCGGAATAGCGGTTTATTTCTCACCCGCGCTGGATGCGGCTTTGACCGGGGATCGCGTGCGGACTGTCGCGCTGTTTGACGAGCGGCGGCAGGCGCGTTTTTCGGTTCGGATATACGACGTGGAACAGGCGAAAACCAAGGGGGTTATGGTGGTTGTTCCGCCGCTCATTGATTCCTTTCATGCCGTTGACAAGATCTGCGCGGAAATACGAAACGCCGGCTTTGCCGCCATTGTTTTTTCACGGGAAAAGGCGCCGCTGAAGGAAAAGATGTCCTTGCTTGCCGCGCTGAAAAACGGTACGGTTTTGGAAAAAGCAAACCAGACAGGACGTTATTGGGAAAACGAACGGTTGTCCGACATTGAATTCATTTTTTCGAATATGGATGACATCATGCAAACCGGAAACAAAACGCCTGTTTTCGCCGTTGGATACGGCGCGGGCGGTTCGGCGCTGATTTCGGCTGTTTCATCAGACGCCTTTATTGCGGCGAACCCTTCGCTGAAAGCGGTCGTCGCGGTTGAGAGCCGCCTGTGGTCGTCTTTTTACCATGAAGAAGAATCCCTTGAAATGCCGGATGACCTCACATGGTTCGCCAAAATGCGGCTCAAAGCGGCGTTATGGTTTAAGAGCCGGCAGCCGAAAAAAATGAACCGCCTCGCGGACGCGCCGGTTATGCGAAAGCCCGCGTTGTTTTTGACTTCGGACGCCGTTCTCAGTGCGAAAGAGCGGGATGGAAAGTACGCCGCCCTATTGAACGCCTTGTACGCAAACGGCGCGGCTCCCGCTCTTTTGCTGGCGGGGCAGGGCATGAAGGCGCTGGATTATTTGGACTACCCGGCGGTTCAGCCCTTGTACTCGACCGCCTTTCTGGGCGCGGGGAAACGTCTGGATGCGCGAATGGCGAGTGTCGTCAGCACGGCGGCGGCCATCGCCGGCTTTGCGTCGTTTTTCATGGACGGCTTCGTTCCGGACGAAGCCGCCCAAAAAAGAGAAGGTTTCAGAACCGGGATGGGCGAAAACACGCACGTCGAAAAAAATCGGGCTTGGAATTCGGCTGGGTTTATGGTATATTAAAAACCATGATCACGAAAACGCTGGATGCCTTTTTTAAAGATACTCTTGATATTGAGGCGATAGAAGATGTTTCTCTGAACGGGTTGCAGGTTGACAACGACGGCTCCGATATAAAAAAAATCGCGTTTGCGGCAGACGCCTGCATGGAAACATTTCAACGCGCCGCAGCGGCAGGCGTGGGCATGCTTTTTGTCCATCATGGACTTTTTTGGGGAAAGCCTTTGGCGCTGACCGGATCCCACCGCGCGCGGATCAAATTCCTCCTTGATAAAAACATCGCCCTGTATGCCGTTCATCTCCCTTTGGACAAGCATCCGCAATACGGGAACAACGCGGCGCTTGCGCGGAAACTTGGCGTTGTAAATCCTGAACCGTTCGGCGCGTATCATGGACACAAGATCGGCTGGAAGGGCAGGCTTGAGACGCCGCTTTCCATTGAAGAGGTGATTTCACGTATCAGCTTTATGGGAAGGGATCCCTTGAGCGTTCTCCGCTTCGGCGCAAAGCGCGTCTTGCATGTGGCGGTTGTGTCGGGGGGCGCGCCGGAGTTTGTAAGCGAAGCCGCGGCGGAAGGCATAGACCTTTTTATAACCGGAGACGCCTCGCATACGTGGTACCATTTCGCTCTTGAATCCCGCATTAACGTGATTGCGGGCGGCCACTACTCTACTGAGGTGTGGGGTGTCCGCGCTGTAATGGAACTGTGCGCCGGAAAATTGGATATGGATGTCGAGTTTATTGACGTTCCGACAGGATTATAAGCGATGAGGAGGAAATCATAGATGAAAAAACTGTTGCCGTTTTCGCTGACGGCGTTCGTCATACTGGCGGATCAGGCGGTCAAGACATTTATCGCCCAACATTGGCGGCTGTCGCCATCAGGGGGCGTTTTTATCAAAGACGTGTTTGGCAACGACCTCGTGTGGATCGTCCACGTACGCAACAAGGCGATAGCGTTCAGCCTTGGGGAAGAACTTCCCGACGCCGTGCGTCCGGTTTTATTTATTGTTCTGCCGCTTATGGCGCTGGGGGCTGTAATCTGGTACTACTTCAAGCCGAATGACTTCACCCGCTTGCAGAGATGGGCTGTGGCCGGCATTGTCGGCGGCGGTTTGGGCAATCTCATTGACCGCATCTTTCGTCCGGACGGCGTTGTCGACTTTATCAGCGTTAAATTTTTCGGCCTGTTCGGGCTCGACCGCTGGCCTACGTTTAACATCGCGGATGCCTGCGTTGTAGTTTGTTGCGTCATGTTGTTGCTGTCCATGTTCGTTGACAAGCGGGATGCGAAACCCAATCAGGAAACGCAAAAGTACCGGATGGAACAAAAAAAAGGAGGTATGTCTTGAATAAAAAACTTAATACGTTTTTTTTCGTTCTTGTCGCTACGGCGGTCAACCTTGTAATTACCATTGTTGTTTTCCTTGTGATGCTGATGCTTTTTATGCGGCTGATCGCCCCTCATATTTCTGAAAACGCGGCGACATGGGCGTCAATGCTGATTTTTATTCTGGCGATAGCGCTCGCTTTCATTATCTATCAGTTGATAATAAAGGTGTTCGCCGCTAAAGTAGACATGCAGAAATATTTTGACCCGATTTTTACGCCGAAAAATCGTTTTAAAAAGAAGGAGTAATGAAATTATGAGCGCTGTTTGTTTGCATAACGGCGCCGTTATGACGAGTTTCGCCGCAATGGACCATTGTGCGGTACTGGTTGAAAACGGACTTATTGAAGATGTGTTTTCCGAAAAACGTTTTGAACAAAAACAGTTCGGAAGCGATGTTGAAATTATCGACGTGCAAGGCGCTGTCATTGCGCCGGGTTTTATTGACACGCATATTCATGGGTTCGGCGGCTATGGTACGGATGATCGCGCCGCTGAATCCATAGTGGAGATGTCCCGCCTGCTCTGCCAGTACGGAGTCACCGCCTTCAACCCGACGCTCTACCCCATAGCCGGAGAGGCCATGGTGGACGCCGTACGCCAAATCGCCTCCGCGATGGGCAAAGAAGACGGAGCGCGGATCATGGGTTTGCACCTTGAAGGCCCCTTCCTGTCGCCGGGCAAGCTGGGCGTACAAAAGCCGGACACCCTGCGTCCGGTGGACATTCCTTTCATGGAGCGGCTTTGGGAAGCGTCCGGCGGACATATCGCCAACATGACCGTTGCGCCGGAAATTAAGGGTATGCGCGAGCTTGCCCTGTTCTGTATAAAAAAAGGCATCGTGCTTCAAGCGGGACATACCAACGCGGCGTACGACAACATGGTTGAAGGTATGCAGGCGGGCATCCTCCACTCGACGCACCTTTTCAACGCCATGAGCAAATTGGAACACCGAAACCCGAATGCGGTCGGAGCCGTGCTTATCCACCCGGAAATGTCCTGTGAAATTATCGCGGACGGTTTCCATGTGCATCCCGATGTATTCAAGCTGCTCCAGCGGGACAAACCGAACGACAAGATCGTACTGGTTACGGACGGACTCAAGCCCACCGAGCAAAAAGAGGGTCCGTTCTTCGCCAATGGCGAGGAAGTGGTTTTCCACGATGGGGCGTTTCACCGCAAAGCGGACGATGTTATCGCGGGTTCCGGGCTTACTATGATTCAGGGGATAAAAAACCTTGTGTCTTTCGGCTTCTCTCTTGAAGACGCCGTTAAAACAGCCGCCTTTAATCCGGCTCAAGTGTTGCGTTACACCCATAAGGGCGCGCTTATTCCCGGTTGCGATGCGGATATCACCGTATTCGACAAAGATTTCAACATCAAAACCGTCTTGGTGGGCGGTTCAATTAAAAAGAACGAATTTTAAAGCGCGCCGCGCAGCCATGATCATCCGCGTCTAGGCGGCGCGACAGTTTTGTAGCAATGTTGCGAACCAACGGTTCGGCGAACCGTTGGTTCGTTTTGATAGACAGTAAGAATAGAGAGGTTAGTATGAGACTTTTAGTGCATAAAGACTACACCGCCGCGTGTACATGGATAGCCGGTTATATCGCCGGACGCATCAACGCCTTTGCCCCGTCAAAGGACAAACCGTTTGTGTTGGGGCTTCCCACAGGATCAAGTCCCCTTGGAATCTACAAAGAGCTAATCGCCTTGAATAAAGCGGGAGAAGTGAGCTTTGCGGATATCGTTACCTTTAACATGGACGAATATGTAGGACTGCCGGACGCCCATCCGCAGAGCTACCACCGTTTTATGAAGGATAATTTCTTTGATCATATTGACATAAAAAAACAAAACATCCACATATTGAACGGAATGGCTCCGAATCTCCAAGCGGAATGCGCATCCTACGAAGATGCGATACGGGCTGCCGGCGGCATTGAGCTTTTTTTGGGCGGCATGGGTTCGGATGGACACATCGCGTTCAATGAGCCGGGGTCTTCGCTCTGTTCCCGAACCCGCGTGAAGACGCTCAACAAGGATACGAAGTTGGCCAACGCCCGCTTTTTTGAAAGCGACGTCAACAAAGTGCCGTCCACCGCTTTGACGGTCGGAGTCGGCACCATCATGGACGCGCGGGAAGTCGTCATTATCGTGAGCGGTCATAACAAGGCGCGCGCCCTGCAAGCCGCGGTTGAGGGCGGCGTAAGCCACTTGTGGACGCTTTCCTGCCTCCAGATGCACCCGCACGCCATTATCGTATCCGACGAAGACGCGACGGATGAACTCAAGATCGGTACGGTGCGGTATTTTAAGAGCATTGAAGGACTGTAAAAAGGCGGCGTCTCATTGGACGTGATGCGGGGAATGACTCTCATCCGCCTAATTTTCTAAAAGCGCGCCGCAGGTTCGCCTGCGGGCGTTTCGCGCCCGCATTCATCGTTTCGCCATAGTTAGGGTAAAATAATGCAACGCTTTTTTAGCGGCGTCAAACGCGATGTCGTCAAGGACAATTTCATGGGGCATGATAAAACGGACTTCGCGCGTTTCTTTCGTATCAATGATGAGATCGGAGATGGTCAATTCCGGGGCGGAAACCGTGAAATAGAGATCGCATGTATGGTATACAATGCCTTTATAGTGATACTCATTGGGAAAAGAAGCCATAAACTGCGCTCTTTCCCCAGGATCCCAGCCGATTTCTTCAATGCATTCCCGTCTGACTCCATCAACCGCCCCTTCGCCCGGGCTCACAAAGCCGCCAGGAAATCCCAACTTGCCCTTTCCCGGTTCTTTTCCCCTTACTTCAAGCAACACGCCCGCTTTGGCGCTGATGATGCATCCCGTAGCTGTGGCGACATTTTGAAAAAACACAAATGTACAGTCATCACACGAAAACCGTTGGTTCCGCGCAACTCGCACCTTCGTTGATCCGCAATGTGGACAATAGTGAAACATGCGTATATTATAGTAAGAACAACGATATATTTCAAGGCGAACCGGGAAAACGACGTTCAATGTTTCCCATCAAACTGGACATTTTTAATGATTGCTATTATAATCGCCGTTATGCGCCGGCTTTTGTATAAATGGCGGGCGACAGGCTTGACGCTGTGATAGATTGTCGCAAATGCTCCTATTTTAAAATAACGTGGGAACCTGCGTTTCCTCACGCCTGCCTCGTGTTCGACATAAAATCAAGAAATTTCCCTTCTTTGGAGGTTTTTCAGGCGACCGGACGGCAGTGTCCTTCTTTTCAGGAAAAAGAGAGGAAAGACCGCGATGAATAAGTTCATTATGCTCCGCATTCAATCGTGTGCGGACGACTGGACGCCGGCTTCAAGAAGCCGCCGGTTAAACCGCGATTTTCGCTCAATATGGGAAATTTCTCCGAGTTTATCAAAAAAAATCTAAATTCCGCTTGACTTTTTTTTTAAAGTTAATTAGACTTTCATTTCATTATGAAACGGGAGTTTTTAGTTCATGCCAACAATTAATCAGTTAGTTCGTTTTGGACGGCAGCAAGTTTCCTCTAAAACGAAGTCGCCGGCGCTTCAGTCATGTCCCCAGAAACGGGGCGTTTGTACTCGCGTCATGGTAACGACACCTAAAAAACCGAATTCCGCGCAACGAAAGGTCGCTCGCGTACGCCTTTCCCATGGAACCGAAGTAACCGCCTATATCCCCGGTGAAGGACATAATTTGCAGGAACACTCGGTTGTACTTGTGCGCGGCGGACGTGTCAAAGACTTGCCGGGCGTACGCTATCATATTATCCGCGGCGCAAAAGACACTCTCGGTGTAGAGGGGCGCAAGCGCGGCCGGTCGAAATACGGCGCGAAAAGGCCTAAGGCGTAAGGAAGCGGGGAAATGGGACGGAAGAAGAAGACCATTGATCGGGGGATTGCGCCTGATCCTAAATATAATAGCGTTGTTGTTTCAAAATTTGTCAATCGTATGATGTGGCAGGGCAAACGTTCTGTCGGACTTCGTATTATTGACGGCGCTTTTGATGAAATTCGTAAGAAAATGAACGAAGAACCGCTTGACATTTTCTTGAAAGCTGTGGATAATGTAAAACCGCGCCTTGAAGTGAAGTCTCGTAGAGTTGGCGGCGCGACGTATCAAGTTCCTGTTGAAATTCGGGAGACCCGTAGAGAAGCCCTTGCGATGCGGTGGATTATCAACGCGGCGCGGTCGAGAAATGGGCGCGGCATGGGTGAGCGTCTTGCCGCTGAGTTGATGGACGCCTTCAACAATACGGGTACCGCTGTCAAGAAGCGGGACGATACGTTTAAGATGGCGGAGGCCAACAAGGCTTTTGCCCATTATAAGTGGTGATTTTGCCAATCCAAACCGATCGTTATTGAAACGGGACAGGTGGAGCGGAGCTATCTCAGAAAGTTTCTGCCGCTGGTCTTGTCTTTTGTTTTCGATATACATTATTAGGTTGGTTGCAATAATTTATTATTTTGTAATTGAGGCCATTCTGAAACGCGCATAGGGCGTCAGTTTTTGGAACGGCATCCTTAGATATAAATGGAAAAGCGGGCTGTTGACCGGCTTTTCCTCAAGCCTGTTCCAAAACCAACCGAGTTTTGGAACAGGCTCAACTGTCAGTCCGTTTTCTAGGATTGAAAGAATAAACAGTGCGTCCTGAAAAAGCAAAGGAGGATATGCATGGCAAAAAATCGGTTTAATAGAACAAAGATGCACATGAACGTCGGTACAATTGGGCATGTGGATCACGGGAAGACGACTCTCTCTGCGGCAATTACAATGTATTGCGCCAAGAAGTATGGTGATAAGTTGATGAAATTTGACGACATTGATAATGCGCCCGAGGAAAAAGAGCGCGGCATCACCATTAACACGAGGCACTTGGAATATCAGTCGGACAAACGTCACTATGCGCATATCGACTGCCCGGGTCATGCGGACTACATTAAGAATATGATCACAGGCGCCGCCCAGATGGATGGCGCCGTGCTGGTGGTGTCCGCGCCTGATTCGGTTATGCCCCAGACCCGCGAGCATATTATTCTTGCCCGTCAGGTAGGCGTTCCCAATATCATCGTATTCTTGAATAAAGTTGACCTTGTTGACGATCCAGAGCTTCTTGAGCTTGTTGAAGAAGAGATTAAGGATGTTCTTACGGACAACGGGTTCCCGGGCAATGAAATTCCTATTATTAAGGGTTCGGCGTTCCTTGCGATGACTGAGCTTCTTGAGGGTAGGGACAGCGACAACACCAAGTGCGTTGAAGAATTGCTCACCATTATGGATGAATATTTCCCTGATCCCGTGCGTGATGACGCGAAGCCCTTCCTGATGCCGATTGAAGACGTGTTCACCATTTCCGGGCGCGGTACTGTTGTCACCGGCAAGGTTGAGCGCGGCGTTATCAATCTCAACGAAGAAGTTGAAATTGTCGGTATCAGACCTACTAAAAAGACTGTTGTGACCGGACTTGAGATGTTTAATAAATTGCTCGATTCCGCGCAGTCCGGCGACAACGTCGGCGTACTTCTCCGCGGTATTGACAAGAAAGAAGTCGAGCGCGGGCAGGTGCTTGCAAAACCCGGTTCCATTACTCCGCACAGTAAATTCAAGGGGCAGATTGTGTGTCTTTCTAAAGAGGAAGGCGGACGTCACAGCCCGTTCTTTACGGGATACCGTCCGCAGTTCTACTTCCGCACCACGGATATTACGGGTACCGTAACGCTCCCCGGTGAGGCAAAGCCTGGTGAGAAGATGGTTATGCCCGGTGACAACACTGAAATTATCGGTGAGTTGATCCACCCCATAGCGATGGAGAAAAACCTCCGCTTCGCAATCCGCGAGGGTGGGAAGACCGTAGCATCCGGACAGGTTACTGAGATTCTCGAATAGTTGGACGCCCTTGAGCCTCTCGTACATGGCGGGCGCGCTTTGGCGGGAGGTTCAAAAGTCTTGGAGGAATAATGATTAAGGAACGAATTCGCGTAAAATTACGCGGTTTCGATGTGGAACTTATTGATCAAAGCGCGAGGTCCATTGTACAGGCTGTTCAAAAGGCAGGAGCCAAAGTGACGGGACCAATTCCGCTTCCGACCGGTATAAGGAAGGTGACGGTTCTCCGATCTCCTCATGTGAACAAGAAATCCCGTGAGCAGTTCGAGATGCGGACCCACAAGCGTTTGATTGATATAATTAACCCTTCCCCTGAAGTGATGGATGCGCTTATGAAATTGGAACTTCCTGCCGGTGTGGATGTCGGAATAAAACAGTGACGGTTGTACATGTTCGCTCCAATGCGGAGTGAAAATCGACGCCGTTGGATGGAGTCAAGCATGTTAGGGCTTATGGCAAGAAAAGTGGGTATGACACAGGTTTTTGATGATACAGGCAATCTTGTTCCGGTGACGGTGTTGCGTATCGACCCAAATGTGGTCATTGCTCAGAAGAATAAAGAAAAAGACGGGTATGACGCGGTTGTACTCGGTGTAGATGATAAGAAAAAGAATTTGGTGACAAAACCCTATGCGGGTCAATTTCCTGAGAATATAACGCCGAAGAAACACCTCAAAGAGGTGCGCGATTTTGAGAAAGAAGTGGCGGTTGGCGATTTGTTAGGAGTCGAGCTTTTTGCGAACTGTCGTTATGTAGACGTTACTGGCGTCTCAAAAGGCAAAGGCTTCCAGGGCGTTATGAAGCGATGGGGGTTCGGCGGCGGGCGCCGTTCTCACGGTTCCAAGTTCCACCGTGAACCCGGCTCAACGGGTCAGTCGACCTATCCGGCCAAAACTTTCAAGAATGTAAAGTTGCCCGGCCGCATGGGACGTGAAAAGACAACGGTGTTGAGTCAGAAGGTGGTTAAGATCGACGCCGAAAAGCATTTGTTGTTGATTCGCGGCGCCGTTCCTGGCGTCAATAAGAGGCTGGTGCTTGTCAGAGCGGCAGTGAAGCGGTAAACGCATCGAAATGAGGAAGCAATGAACAGGACGGTATATTCAATAGAAGGCAAAGAAGTTCGGAGCATTGAGTTGGACGATGCGGTATTCGGACTTGTGGTAAATGAAGACAGCATTTGGTATGCCATAAACAATGAGCTTGCCAATAGACGAGTTGGTTGCGCGTGTACTAAAGATCGCGGAGAAGTTCACGGATCAAACGCGAAGCCCTATAAGCAGAAAGGTACCGGACGGGCGCGGCGCGGCGACAAGAAGTCGCCTATTTTAGTAGGCGGCGGCGTTGTTTTTGGACCAAAACCCAGAGATTATTCCTATGCGATACCGAAAAAAGCGAAGCGGCTTGCCCTTAAAAGCATTTTGAGTTTGAAAGCCCGGTCGGATATGATAAAGGTTGTGGAAGATTTTTCCATCGCATCAGGAAAGACGAGAGATTTGGTTAAAATCCTCAAGAATCTTGCGGAAGAAGAACGGACGGTGATTGTATTGAAAGATGACGATCCGTTTGTGAAACGCGCTGCCGCGAATATACCGTGGCTTACGTACTTGTCATACAACAGGCTTAACGCTCACGATCTTTTTTATGCGCGTTCTGTCATCGCGCTTGAAACTGCGGTGAAGAATCTCAACGATTTTTATGGGCGGAAAGAGAGGGCTGAAGCATGATCGCATTTGAAAATATCCTTATTGAGCCTGTGCTTTCTGAAAAAGCGAATCTTTTGCGTGAAGAGGGAAAATATGTGTTTAAGGTTGATATGCGCGCGAACAAGTTGCAAATAAAAGAGGCTGTCGCTACATTGTTTAACGTCCATCCTGTTTCATGCAATGTCATGGTGGTGGGCGGCAAACCGAAACGGCAGCGCGGCAGACCGGGCAGAACGGCGATGTGGAAGAAAGCGATTGTCCGTTTGCCGGCTGGTGAAAAAATCGGTCTGTTTGAAGGCGTGTAAGGTAGGCGGGAAAGAACTATGGGTGTTAAGACATATAAACCTATAACTGCGGGGATGAGGCAGTTGATTGGGTTGGATTTTTCCGAACTCTCCCAGAATAACGCGCCTGAAAAATCGCTTACATCGGGAAAAAAGAGGCGGGCTGGACGCGACTCTTTTGGGCGCATCAGCGTCAGGCATAAAGGCGGCGGGCATAAACGGTTGTACCGCGATATTGATTTCAAACGCGACAAAACCGGCGTTCCCGGCAAGGTCGCCACCATTGAGTACGATCCAAACCGTAGCGCCAATATAGCTTTGATTAAATATAGAGATGGTGAAAAACGCTATATCATCGCTCCAAAAGGTTTGGCGGTCGGGACGACCATACTAAGCGGGCCGGGTTCGCCCATTGTTGAGGGCAACGCTCTTCCGCTTGAAAATATTCCGTTGGGCTTTACGGTTCACAATGTTGAGCTTACGCTTGGCAAGGGAGGGCAGATGGTTCGTTCTGCAGGCGCGGGCGCCCTTGTGGCCGCAAAGGAAGGCGACTACGTTACGATCAAGTTGCCTTCTGGTGAGATGCGCATGGTGTTCAAGAAGTGTTACGCCACTATCGGCGCTGTTGGCAATGAAGACCACATGAACACCCAGCTTGGCAAAGCCGGACGCAAACGGTGGCTCGGCGTTCGTCCTACTGTCCGCGGTATGGCGATGAATCCGGTTGATCATCCGCATGGCGGCGGCGAAGGAAAGAGCAAAGGCATTCATCCGGTTACCCCGTGGGGGCAGCCGACTAAGGGCTATAAAACACGGAAAAAGCACAAGCCTTCATCACGGTTTATTGTAAGCCGCGGTAAGAAAAAGTAGGAGTAAAACGTGTCGAGGTCGATTAAAAAAGGCCCTTTTATTGAAAAGAGCCTTTATAAGAAAGTGTTGGAGATGAGCAAGGCTGGGAATAGAAAAATGATAAAGACATATTCCCGCTGTTCTACGATCATCCCTGAAATGGTTGGCGGAACCATTTCCGTCTATAATGGCAAAGCGTGGATTCCGGTGTATATTACGGAAAACCTTGTCGGGCATAAACTGGGTGAATTCGCTCCTACACGGATTTTTCGGGGACATGCGGGATCCGATAAAAAGGCTGGCAAATGATGGGAAAGCAGAAAAAAAAGGCGTTCAAGAGTGGATATAAGGCGATCAGCAAGTACCTTATTGGTTCGCCCTATAAGCTCCGCCCAGTGGCTGATCTTATCAGACGCAAGCCGTATACGGAGGCCGTGTCCATTCTTGAGAACATGCCGCACAAAGGGGCGCGTCTTATCGGAAAAACAATGAAGTCCGCGACTTCAAACGCGCTCTTTCAGAACAAGAAGCTTGAAGAAGAGATGCTCTATGTGAAAGAAATTCTTGTTGATGAGGGGCCGCGTCTCAAAAGGGTGTGGTTTCGGGCGAGGGGAAGGGCGGATATGCTTTTGAAAAGAATGTGTCATATCACCGTGGTTGTTGATGAAATTGAAAAGGCGGGAAATTAATGGGACAGAAAGTTAATCCAATAGGATTGCGTATCGGCATCAATAAGACGTGGTTTTCGCGGTGGTACGTTGATCCGAAAGAATACGCCAACACCTTGCACGAGGATATTAAACTGCGCAGATTGATTATGGATATGCCTGAAACGAAGGGCGCTGATATTGCCGAGCTTGAAATCATAAGGCATCCGCAGCGAATTACGATCACTATTCATACATCCCGTCCGGGCGTCATCATCGGAGTGAAAGGCGCGAATATCGAAAAGATTGGCAACGATCTCCAAAAGCATGTCGCCAAAAAAATACAGATCAAGATAAAAGAAGTCCGCAATGCGGAAAACAACGCCCAGATCGTAGCCCATAATATAGCCCGCCAGTTAGTGGCGCGTTCCTCTTTCAGGAGAACCATGAAAAAGGCTATTAGCGATGCGATGAAGAAGGGCAATGCGCAGGGCATCAAGGTGAGGCTTTCGGGCAGACTCGGCGGCGCGGAAATGTCCCGTACCGAGGAAACGAAAGAAGGGCGCATTCCGCTTCACACGTTGCGGGCGGATATTGATTACGGGTTTACCGAGGCTCATACTACCTTTGGTTCCATAGGCGTGAAGGTGTGGATTTACAATGGTATGAAATACAGTAAAGAGCAAAAAGAAGATGCGGGCGCTCTTGTAAAAACGGCAAAACGCAGAGAGCGCGTTCCGCATAAGGAGAACTAGATGCTGAGCCCTAAACGTGTAAAATTCCGTAAAGTCCAGCGCGGCAGGATTCCAGGAGCGGCCACCCGCGGCAATCGAGTGGCGTTCGGCGATTATGGTCTTGTCGCATTGGAACCAATGTGGATAACCAACAGGCAGATAGAAGCTGCGCGTGTTGCGATGAACCGCCATATCAAACGCGGCGGCAAGTTATGGATACGCATTTTTCCTGACAAGCCCTACACCAAAAAGCCGGCTGAAACCCGTATGGGCAAGGGAAAAGGTGCTCCCGAATACTGGGTGGCGGTAGTTAAACCGGGAACAGTTATGTTTGAACTTGGCGGTGTTGACAAGAATCTTGCCGAACGGGCAATGGATTTGGCGAGCGCGAAACTTCCGATAAAAACCAAGTTTGCGGTTCGCGCCGATTATGAATTGGGCGTGTGAGGTAATTATGAAGAACTCTTTCAAAAATTTGACATTGCCCGAATTGAAGGCAAAATTGGACGAACTTAAAAAGAAGTATATGGAATTTCGTTTCCAGATGGTGATAGGGCATGTGGATAACCCGCTTCAAAAGCGGATGTTTCGCCGGCAAATCGCGCGGCTTCATACCCTAATCCATCAGCAGGAAAAGAAGGCGTAAGGAGCGGATCGTGGCGGAGCAAGAAGTAAAAGCCAAGAGCGGCAAAAAAGAGTTTACGGGGGTTGTAAAGAGCGACAAAATGGACAAAACCATTGTGGTTGCTGTTGAAACAACCACGTTGCATCCTCTGTACAAAAAGTATATAAGACGGACGAAGAAAGTGAAAGCCCATGATGAGAAGAACGAGGCGAAGATCGGCGATACTGTCCGTGTAATAGAGTGCAGACCTATCAGCAAAGAAAAGTGCTGGCGTTTGGTCGAAATTGTAGAACGCGCCAAATAAGGAAGGGGGGAACAAATGGTACAAGTCGAAACTTTCCTGAATGTGGCGGACAATTCAGGCGCCAAACGGGCGCAGTGTATCAAAGTGCTTGGCGGTTCCAAACGGAAGTACGCTGGAATTGGCGATATTATTGTGGTTGCGGTGAAAGACGCGCTGCCTACCTCCGTCATCAAGAAGGGATCGGTGGAGAGGGCGGTTGTGGTGCGGGTTCATAAAGAGTATCGCCGCCCAGACGGTACGTATATCAGGTTTGATGACAACGCATGTGTGATCATTGACGCGGCGCTGAATCCCAAAGGGAAGCGTATCTTTGGGCCTGTGGCAAGGGAATTGCGTGAAAGAAACTTTATGAAGATCGTCTCTCTTGCGCCGGAAGTGCTGTGAGATCGGTAGGAGAAAGGTATGGCGGAAGTAGTACGGCATAAATTTAAGTTGAAAAAAGAAGATACCGTTGAAATTATGACCGGTAAGGACAAGGGCAAACGCGGGCGTATACTCAAAATACTGCCCGATAAGGACCGGGTTGTGGTGGAAGGATTGAATATCGTTAAGAAAGCGCGGAAACGGCGCAATCAGCAGGATAGAGGCGGTATCATTGAAATTGAAGCTCCTCTCCACATCTCTAATGTACAGATCATTTGTAAGAAGTGCGGACCCACTCGGATTGGCATAAAGATCGAGGAGGATAAAAAAATCCGTGTTTGCAAAAAATGTGGTGAGGCGTTGTAATGAGCGAAAAAAAAGAAACAAAATCCGCATCAGTGGAAAAAAAAGTGGAAGCGACGCAAGTTGTTCCCGCTGAAGGCGGAGAGAAATACGAACCCCGTCTCAAGAAAATATATCGTGAGCGGATTGCCCCTGAGCTTTTCAAGGAATTTGTGTACAAGTCGGTAATGCAGGTTCCCAAACTTGAGAAGATCATCGTGAGCATGGGCGTAGGCGAGGCGCTTCAGAACAAGAAACTGCTTGACGCGGCGATTGCGGATTTAAGCCTTATTACCGGGCAGAAAGCCGTAAAGACTAAAGCGCGGAAGAGCATTGCCAACTTCAAAATTCGCACTGGGCAGGAAATCGGGGTTAAGGTAACCTTGCGCGGCGCAATGATGTACGAGTTTTTCGACCGGCTTATTAATGTGGCGTTGCCGCGTGTCAAAGACTTCCGCGGTGTGAATCAAAACGCTTTTGACGGTCACGGGAACTATTCGCTGGGTATCACCGAGCAGATTATCTTCCCTGAAATTGATTTTGATAAGATTGAGCGCGTAGCGGGGCTCAATATCGTTATTGTAACAACGGCGCGGACAGACGCTGAGGCGAAAGCCTTTCTTGCAAAGTTCGGCATGCCGTTCAGGAAGTAGGCGGAGGGTGTATGGCAAGAAAAGCTATGATCATAAAGGCGCTGAGAACGCCTAAGTATAAAACCAGAAAAGTAAACCGTTGCCGTATTTGCGGCAGGGCGCGCGGGTATCTCCGTAAATATGAGATGTGTCGTCTTTGCTTCCGTAAACTTGCAAGCGAAGGGCTTATTCCGGGCGTTACAAAATCGAGTTGGTAGGAGGGAAGCATGAGCATTTCTGATCCTGTGGCGGATATGTTGACCAAAATCCGCAATGCGGGAATGGCGACGCATGAAAAGGTAGATATCCCTTCCTCAAAGTTGAAGCTTGAAATCGTCAAGATACTTAAGACGGAAGGTTATATAAAAAATTTCAAGAAGGCTACTACGGCGGACAATATAAACGTCATCCGTATCTTCCTGAAATACGATGATGCGACTCAACCCATCATTCATGGGCTTGAAAAAGTGTCGAAACCCGGACGCCGTGTGTATACTGGTTACAAAGATATGCCCCGGGTGTACAACGGATATGGTACATTGATCGTATCAACATCAATTGGAGTTACCACCGGGAAAAAGGCCGCCGAGAAAAAAGTGGGCGGAGAAATTATCTGTACCGTGTGGTAGGAGAGAGAGATGTCGCATATAGGTAAAATTCCGGTGAAAATTCCGGCGGGGGTGAAAGTTTCCTTCAAAGATGACATCATTTTTGTTGAAGGACCCAAAGGAAAATTGGCTCAAAAATACCACCCGGTGATCAATTTTGAGAACAAGGGCGGCGAGATAGTTGTAAGCCGCGTGAACGAGGAAAAACAGACCAAGTCTTTTCACGGATTGTATCGCAATTTGTTGAACAACATGGTGACCGGCGTTTCCGTTGGGTTTTCCAAGTCGCTAATAATTACGGGCGTTGGCTATAAGGCGGAGGCGCGGAATAACATCCTCGTTATGAGTCTTGGATATTCCAACGATATTTACGTATACATACCTGACGGGCTTGCCGTCGCTGTAGAACAGGGAGGCAAGCTCGTGGTAAGTGGCATCGACAAGCAGGCTGTCGGTGAGTTCGCCGCCGAGATTCGGAAGCTGCGCGTTCCTAAACCGTATAAAGGCAAGGGCATCCGTTATGAAACCGAGCGTATCAAGCTCAAAGCCGGCAAAGCCGGCGTGAAGTAGGATAGGGTAAGAACATGTTGAGAAAAATGCTTGATAAAAACCGGAAACGGCTCAAAAGAAAGATACATATACGAAAAACGCTTTCCGGTACGCCTGAAAGACCGCGTATGACTGTTACACGGAGCAACCGCTATTTATCCATTCAAGTGGTTGACGATACAAAGGGGCATACGCTCGCATCCGTTTCGACTATGGAGAAGGATCTGCGCGGCGTCAAGCCAAATACGGAAGGCGGCGCCAAGATCGGCGAGATCGTGGGAAAACGGCTCCTTGAAAAAGGTATTAAGAGCGTTGTTTTTGACAGGAACGGGTATTTGTACCATGGGGTCGTGAAAGCTATGGCGGACGGCGCGCGGAAAGCCGGCGTACAATTCTAGGGGGTAAAATGGAACACGCAAGAGAACGTTCCCACGAGGGCAAGGAACGGGATAGGGGACAGGAAAAAGAGAAAGAGTTCCCCGTTTCCAAGTTGGTAAAGCTGAATAGAACGGCAAAGGTTGTGAAGGGCGGACGTAGATTCTCGTTTTCCGCGTTGACTGTCATTGGCGATAGAAAGGGCAGGGTCGGTTACGGTTTCGGAAAGGCGAATGACGTTTCCGAAGCGATTCGCAAGAGTGAAGAAAAAGCGCGGCGTAACATTGTTACATTGCCTATTAAAAATGGCACTATTCCCCATGAAGTGCGCGGCGCGTTTAAGGCGTCGAGTGTTGTACTGAAACCGGCGTGTTCCGGCACCGGTATTATCGCCGGCGGGCCCGTGCGGGCTGTCATGGAGGCGGGTGGCGTTACAGACGTGTTGAGCAAGTCCATCGGCGCATCGAGTCAGTACAATGTGCTCAAAGCGACTTTTGAGTGTATCAGACAGATGATGGATGCAAAAGCTGTGGCGCGCAACCGTGGAAAGTCAATTTCGGAGTTATGGGGGTAATATGGCACGGATTAAAATTCGGTTGATGCGCAGCGTCATCGGTACGCTTCCCAAGCAGAGGGCCACGGTACGTTCACTTGGACTTCGGAAAATCGGTTCCGTGACGGAACAGGAAGACACTCCTGCCATTAAGGGAATGATCAGGGTCGTTTCTCATCTGGTAACCGTGGAGGAAGTGAAATAATGCACGATTTTAATTTACACGCTCCGGAAGGCGCAAATAGAAAAAAACGTATCGTTGGAAGAGGGCAGGGTTCCGGCAGGGGTACAACAGCGGGCAAGGGCAACAAGGGGCAGAAATCCCGTTCCGGCGGCAAGACTTACGTGGGTTTTGAAGGAGGCCAGATGCCGCTGTACCGCAGACTCGCTCGCAGAGGGTTTTCGAATCATCCGTTTAAGCGGGAATTTCAGACGGTAAATCTTGACGAAATAGAGAAACGGTACGAAAATGGAGAAACAGTAAGCGTTGAAACCCTGAGAACGAAAGGGCTTGTTAAAGGAAAGCGTCCGATAAAAGTGCTTGGAAACGGAGAGCTTACAAAAAAACTCACCGTTACGGTTAAAGCGTTTTCAAATTCGGCGAAAGAGAAGATCGAAAAAGCGGGTGGTATGGTTTCCGCCGCAGCAAAGATCGCCGGGCAAATCGCCGAATAAGAGGAAAGGTTAGATGGCTAATCCATTGGTTGGTATTTTCAGGGTCAAAGAATTAAGGGAGCGGGTTTTTTTTACGTTTATCATGCTGGTGGTATTTCGCATCGGGACGGTGCTTCCCGTGCCGGGGATCAATGTGCATGATTTGAACGCATATTTCCAATCCCAGCAAAACTCTGGAAATGCTTTTGTCGATTATCTTGATTTCTTTGCGGGTGGGGCGTTTTCAAACTTTTCTGTGTTTATGCTGGGTATTATGCCGTACATTTCTATGTCTATCATTATGCAGCTTTTGCTTATTGTGTTTCCCAGTTTAAAGAAATTGTCCCAGGAAGAAGGCGGCAGAAAAAAAATACACATGTATCAACGATATGGCACCGTAGTGGTGTGCCTTATTCAATCATTTGCGGTAACCCAGTATGCGCAGAGCATATCACGCTCTCCGAATATGGAACACCTGTTGATGATGCCGCTTGTGCCTTTCTCTTTGTTGGCTATGCTTACGGTGACCGTCGGCACGTTGTTGCTGATGTGGATGGGCGAGCAGATAACCAAGCGGGGAATCGGCAACGGGATTTCGCTCTTGATCTTCGCGGGCATTGTGGCGCGGCTTCCCCACGCCTTATGGCAGCTTTTTGCAAGAGTTCGGAGCGGCGATCTTAATATAATCTTCGTGATGGTAGTGTTTGTGATGTTTGTCGCGGTGGTGGCGCTTGTTGTGTTTGAGCAGCAGGGACAGCGAAAGATACCGGTGAACTACGCGAAACGGGTTGTGGGTCGCAGAATGTATGGCGCTCAAAACACCTACATACCATTCAAGATCAATCCCTCTGGCGTAATCCCGGTGATCTTCGCTTCGTCAATTCTTACCTTTCCATTGCAGATCGCTTCCACCATTGGCGGGAACGTGCCGTGGCTTGCGGCTGTTTCGCGGGTTTTAGCCCCGCATGGGTTTTTGTATAATATCTTGTATGTGTTGTTGATCATTTTTTTCGCCTATTTTTATACACAAGTCAGTTTGAACCCGATAGAAATTGCCAAGAATATCAGGGAGAATGGCGGCTCCATACCCGGCATCAGAGCGGAACACATTGAGAAATATTTGACCAAAATTTTGAATCGCATTGTGTTGCCCGGCTCTTTATATTTGGCGTTGATAGCGATTATTCCTTCGTTGATACAGTGGATGTTTAATTTTCCATCTTCAATCTCATATTTGATGGGCGGCACCTCCCTACTGATCCTTGTTGGCGTTGATCTGGATACCATGAGTCAGATTGAAAGTCTTTTGAAGATGCACAACCATGAGGGATTGACGAAGCGCGGCAGGCTGAGAGGGCGGAATCTGTAGCGCTTGCCTAAAATCTAAGGAAGCTGTCCAAAACTGCCGTTCCAGAAAGCGCGTTTTGAGGTGTTCCTATATTGACGAAACATATTAAATTGAGGATAATTAAATTTTAACGTGCGCTGTGGGCGTATGAATAAAGAATTGAAAAGGGGAAATAAGGATGAAAGTCCGAACAAGTGTAAAACCTATGTGCGATAAATGCAAGGTTATCAAGCGGAACGGCATAGTCCGTATCATTTGTGAAAATCCAAAGCATAAGCAAAAACAAGGTTAGGAGTAAATATGGCACGTATTGCGGGGGTTGATCTTCCTAACAAACATGTAAATATCGCTTTAACCTATATCTTTGGAATCGGTAGAACGAGCGCCGATGAAATTTGCGCTAAAACAAAAGTGGATCCGAATCGTAAGATAAATGATCTTTCCCAAGAAGAATTGAACGAACTGAGACAACTTATTGAGAACGATTATAAAGTGGAAGGACGTCTGCGTACCGAGATTGCGCTGAATATAAAACGCCTCATGGATATTGGTTGTTACCGTGGACTTCGCCATAGGAAAGGATTGCCGTTGCGCGGTCAGCGAACGAGAACAAATGCTCGTACCCGTAAAGGTAAAAAGAAGACTGTCGCCGGAAAGAAGAAATAGGGAGGATCTGTGGCTAATACGAAGAAAAGAAAAGAAAAGAGATCTGTTTATGAAGGGAACGTATATATTCAAGCTACGTTCAACAATACTATTGTTACCATCACCGATCTTATGGGAAATACCGTTTCATGGGCGAGTTCCGGTGAGCTTAAATTCAACGGCGCCAAAAAGTCAACGCCTTTTGCCGCTCAAGCGGTAACGAGAACGGCTGCGGAAAAAGCGATACAGTCCGGCTTGCGGGAAGTCCATGTATATGTGAAGGGTCCCGGTATGGGCCGTGAAGCGGCTGTTCGTGAGTTAGGCGTTTTGGGAATTAAGGTAAAGTCAATCAATGATGTCACTCCGATTCCCCATAACGGTTGCAGACCCCGTAAGACTCGGCGTATATAAGGAGAAATCATGGCGCGATATACAGGTCCTGTGTGCCGTTTATGCCGCACCGAGCAAAAAAAA
>JAITIK010000119.1 GCA_031279555.1 Treponema sp.
TGGTAGGAGCAGACGGTAGCTACCGGTATAAACCAATTAACTATAAATTAATAAATTTGAAGAATGACTCTAAATTTATAGGCGCGAAACTTTTGCGGGAAAATAATTCGCTTGTAGCGGAAGTGAGAGTAAAGAATACGGGGGATTACACCTGGTCGGGGGGGGGGGGGGGTAATAGCATGAGTATGTATATCGCCACGTGGGGGCTGTCTGGCAATGACGGTTCATGGGCAGGCGACGGAGATTTGGGGAATTCGCAGGTATGGCCCGGAGAGGAGTATACATTCCGCATAGAGCTTGCGGGCGGACAACAGCCGGATATGGCGTACCGTTTTATTATGGTGGAAATGAAAGACGGACAACAGAGTTTTATAGGAAATTGGAGCGATGATTACAGGTTTGATGAATAGGGAGGCTTTTCCGGGTTGAACCCTTCGCCGGAATTTGTACGCTTTTAAGAGGTTTCTCCGCCCAAAAATCTTTCCCGGCATGTCAAAAAGCAAAAGGAGTGTATCGATATGGCAAACAAAGACTATATCCCCGGCAATGACAAGAGATTTCTTGACCGGGTGAAAAAACCTTTTACGCCTACGCGCTACGCCGGCTGGAGCGTTCCCAGCGCACTCAAAGCGTCCTTGAAGCCCTGCTCAACCCTTACGAAGCCGCGTTTCATTCCGCTCAAGACCCGAACTGTGGCAAGGTTGACGTCGTACGCAGAAATGAGACCCGGGATGCGCTGAAAAAAGAAGTCCTCCTCTATGTATGGGCGTATCTTATCAACAACCCCGCCGTAACGGACGAGGATAAGGTTGCGATGGGACTACCCATCCACAAAACGACCCGCTCTCCCGTACCGGTTTCCGCCACCGCGCCGCAGATATTCCCCAATACCAGCGTCCGGCGGTGGATTAGCATTGACTACCGCGACGAGGGAAGCGGACGCCGGGACAAGCCGCATGGGGCGCATGGCATAGAAGTCCGCTGGGCTGTCTTTGATCGCCCGCCTGCGGACATTGGCGAATTGGTGAAATCAGCGTTTGACACCAAAGCTCCCTTGACGCTGGAATTCAAGGAGCATGAGCGGGGGAAGCGCGTGTATATGTGCGGACGCTGGGAAATTCAGCGGAAAGGGGAAAAAGGCCCGTGGGGGATATTGAGGAAGCCATAATCTCCTGAACGCGCGCTTCGCATGGGGCGAAAGATTTTTTAGATTGAGAGGCTGTTTTTCATGCTGTCAAGATTTTGAAACAGCCTTTTTAAGCGCGACAGCATTGTGATGTCATTACAAAATATGGTGTAAGTGACGGCGCTCCCAAAATCAACCCGAACGTAGTTCGCGTTTTGAAGAAAGCGCTTTCATCTGTCTTTTCTTCCAATCTGTTCATATCTGAAGCTGTTCCAAAACTTATCTAAGACGGCGATAATAAGAGTTGGATATCTTGAGACAACTTCATTCTTTTAAATGGGGAGTGCTATGACCTTAAAAAACATAAAAGATCGTTTTACGTTTTCTTTCAACCGGCTGAATATAGCGGAAAAGCCTGGGCTTGTTGACTGGCTTCTTTTTGGCGTTATCGCGTTGTTCGCTTTTTCGAGTTTTTTATACGGCGACATAAGGGGCGTCAACCGCCGCTGGGTTGAGCTTGTGGACGCCCTTCTTAAAGGCCGTTTTTTTGATTTCCATCAGTATGTTATTGAGAAATCCACACTGGAGCTTCCGTCTTATGATATGTTGATTTATATTATTTTCGCGTTGTGGAACAGTCCGCTCTATATAATCAAAACTGTGTTCAACGTTGATATATTCACTTCTTATCCGTGTTTGTTCTATTTTAAGTCCATGCTGGCGGCTTTCTCGGCTGGGGCAGGCTGGATGCTTTATAAGATTTGCCTGGCGATGAATATAAAAAAAGACGCCGCGAAATGGGCGGTTTTTCTTTTTTTCACTTCCGCCTATTTCTTTGTTCCTGTCCTTGTGATAGTTCAATATGATATAATTTGTTTGTTTTTTATATTGGCGGGGTTTTATTTTTATTTGAAAAACAATGGGAAATTGTTTTTGCTGTTTTTTGCCATAGCCACGCCGCTGAAATTTTTTCCAATACTTGTTTTTATACCGCTTGTGCTGTTAAAAGAAAAAAAGATTTTACGGATTGTTATAAATTGCGGACTGGCGCTTTCGCCGCTTGCCGCGTTGCGCATACTCTTTCCGGGGCATTCTTCTATTCCTGTAGAAGACAGTACTTTTTTAAGGCTGACAACAAGCGCGCTAAAATTATTCTCGGTAGGGCCGTCATTGCCGGTGTTTCTCATTATATACGCGCTTGTTTGCGCGTATTGTTATTTTAAGACGCCCGCTCCCGAAGATAAAAATAAAATTTCGTCTTATGTCTGCCTGTTTATATATTTGACGTTAAGCATGTCCATTGCGTTTCATCCATATTGGATACTGTTGGCGTCTCCATTCGCGGTTTTGGTGATAGCGCAAAATTTAGACAAACTAAAACTTAACTTGCTGTTAGACGCCGGCGGAATGCTGGGATTGATGGTATGGCAAACGCAAATATGGCACTGGGTCTACTCAAAAAACATCAATCTTTATGAGATTGGAACGAAACTATGGCCCATATCCGATTATAAATACGGCAGCATAAACGATCTTTTCACTAAAGCCGGACTTGCAAAATATATTCCCATATTTTACGCCTTGTATATTGGTTGCAGCGCCGCGTTTCTGATACTGAATTTTCCCAGAAAAGACAAGGATGTTCAACAAAATCAAGAAGTCGAGAGAGGTTTGGTCTTAACAAGATTTGGAGCGCCTGTGTTGATTGTCGCGTTGAATTTTTTCATATTTTGCATACCTGCGGATCAAACCGCGATAAGTACTGTGGACTATTCCGCGCTTCCTTCTCCAATATCTCTTGACAGACCTTCTGTCATTAAACAGGAACTTGTCTTTGAGCGGGATTTGACGTTGGAAGAGTTGCAATTGTTTTGTTATAATGATCCAAAGTCCATCACCGGACGCAATCGCTACGGCTCTTTGCTCGTTTCGTTGTTTGAAGATGAGAAGGCTGTTTTCACTTCAAAAATACTGTTTCACGCGATACCGAATGGCGCCACGCTAATAGACATGAAGAATACAAAGGTGAAAGCCAATAAAAAATATACGCTTCGTTTGGGAGTGCGAGATAGAATTAAGGTGGGGTTTAATATAGCGGTTGTCAAATTTCCGGTTTTAGGAGAGAACATGCCTCTGTATATCAATGAGAAAAGAACTGACATGAATCTTTACTTTAAACTGACCGCGAGGCCGTTTCATGAATATTTAAAGCCTGTAAAAAAAGCGCTGGTAAAGCCGGACGCGGAGATCAGCGGCGTGAAAATGTGGATTAGCTCCTATGATCATGAATCAATTGCGGCGGCGGTTACCGTAAGAAATGCCGGAGAGAGCGCATGGAATAAGAAAACCGGGGTGTATCTTGCAGTCCAGCGAGAATCCAATAAAGAATGGAGCGGCGAGGGGAGTTTGTTGTCTGAGGTTGACATAAACCCGGGTGAGGAAGTTGTTGTTTATGTAGAGATAAAAGGGGATCAGGATGACAGGTACCGGTTTACTATGATTGACAATTCTGACGGAAAAACCGCAAAGTTCTTTGGAACATTCAGCGAATATTATCAACTGCCGAATACGGCTGAATTTATAGACGCGAAACTCGTATGGGAAAATGATTCGCCCATAGCGGAAGTGAAAGTAAAGAATACAGGCGGTATTACATGGTCCCAGCAAAGCGGCGGCGCTACGACGTACATCGCGTCTTGGGCGTATTCCGACAGTAGCGCGGGGGCATGGTCAGGCAACGCTGGGATTGAACCGGGGATTCAAGTGAAACCTGGAGAGGAATATACATTCCGCATAAAGCTTGCGGGCGGACAACAGCCGGATATGGCGTATCGTTTTATTATGGTGAAAATAAAAGACGGACAACAGAGTCTTATAGGAAATTGGAGCGATGATTATAGGTTTTAATAGAGAGGCGCCCCAGAAACCAAAGTTCTGAAAAAGCCTTTAAGATATACAAAAGCGGTTTCCTCAAAGGTTGTTTAATTATAGCGGGAGCAAGATTATGAAAGTATTGATATTGGCGGGCGGGCTTGGGACGAGGCTGTCGGAAGAGACGGACGTGCGGCCCAAGCCGATGGTGGAGATAGGCGGGAGGCCGGTATTGTGGCACATCATGAAGATATATTCTTATTGGGGATACAACGAGTTTGTCGTGCTTACCGGGTATAAATCGCACGTCATCAAAGACTTTTTCATCAATTATTACACGCGGTATTCAGATATAACGGTGGATATGGCGGCGAACGCGGTGGAGATACACCAATGCCGGAGCGAGCCGTGGAGAGTGACAATGCTCTACACGGGGAAAAACACGATGACCGGGGGACGGCTTTTGGCCGCGAAAGACTTTGTGGGAAAAGAGCGGTTCATGCTCACCTATGGGGACGGGGTGAGCGATGTGGACATCGCGGATCTCATCCAAAAACATGAGGCGTCCGGCAAGGCGGTGACAATGACGGCGGTGAAACCTGCGGGGCGGTTCGGGGCGTTGGTGATAGAGAAAGATGGGAGCGTCATCTCGTTTGCGGAGAAACCGGAAGGAGACGGCGCATGGATAAACGGAGGCTTCTTTGTGATGGAGAGCGGCGTGTTTGACTATTTGACCGAAGGATGCGCGACGGTACTGGAGCGGAAGCCGCTGGAGACGCTGGCGAAAGACGGAAATCTGTACGCCTACAAGCACGACGGATTCTGGCATTCGATGGATACGCTGAAAGACAAGAACAATTTGACCGCTATGTGGAACAGCAAAAAGGCGCCGTGGGCGTTATGGCAACGGCAAAACGGGAGCGATCCGGCTTAGCCTCGGCTTGACCGGTGTAACGGCATGAAGCGGTTTGACATCATCATAGTGGGAGGAGGCGCGGTAGGGTGCGCCATCGCGTATACGCTGGGAAGATACGACGCGCGGATCGCCCTGCTTGAACGCGAGCTTGACGTGGCTATGGGGACATCCGGGAAAAACAGCGCGGTGGTTCACGCGGGGTTTAACAACAAGCCAGGATCCCTCATGGCGAAACTCTGTGTGGAGGGAAACAAGCGGTTTGAAGCTGTATGCAAGACGCTGGATGTTCCCTATAAAAAAAGCGGAAAGCTCATCGTTGGGTTTAATGAAGAGGATATGGCGGTTATTGACGCTCTACTTGAAGACGGGAGAAAAAATGGCGCCATAGGATTGAAAAAAATCGGACGGGAGGAGATGAAGGCGCTTGAGCCTAATATTGAGGGTATAGGAGCGATGCTGTCAAGCGATACCGCCGTGTTTGACCCGTTTCTGTATTGTATACATCTGTGCGAGGCGGCGATGCAAAACGGCGTTTCATTTTTCATGGGAAATGAGGTTCTTGGAATTCGGAAAGAAAGGGAAAGCTTTGTCATAACAACGTGCAAAGACGAATATCAATGCAAAATACTGATAAACGCCGCCGGACTATACGCGGACATGGTTTCCGCGATGGCTGGAGACGATAGGTTTAGACAATATCCGTGCCGGGGAGAGTATTATATTTTGGACGAGAAAGTCTCGAAGCTGCTTTCGCGTCCGGTGTATCCGGCGCCGAGGAAGGGGGTCGGCGGGCTGGGCGTGCATTTTACCACAGCGATAGACGGGAGCGTATTAATCGGTCCGAGCGCGGAGTATATAGAGGATAGGGAAGACTACGCGACGACGCAAACGGTCATGGATCAGTTGTTGCGTGAGGCGCGACTGTTGTTGCCCGCATTAAAGAAGGATATGATAATCGGCTCGTATAGCGGGATACGCCCCAAATTGGTGAGGAAGGGGGAGGGCAATTTCGGGGATTTTGTCATAGAGGAAAGTCCGAAGGCGGAGCGTCTGATACATTTGATAGGCATAGAATCGCCTGGCCTCACCGCGTCAATGCCGATAGCGGAAATGGCGGTTGGGATCGCGCTCAAGAACACGCCGCTTAAGGAAAAGAAGGGGAAAGGCGTGTATAGAGCCGAATACAGGGGCGCGGCGGTCTTTGCGCCGCTGTCTCCCGAAAAACAGGACAGGCTTATAGAAAAAGACGCGAATTACGGAGAAGTCGTCTGCCGGTGCAGAACCATAACCAAAGCGGAAACGCTGGAAGCGTTGCGGAATCCCCTGGGGGTGAAAAGCGTAGTGGGAGTGAAAAATCGTGTTCACGCTATGATGGGGCGGTGCCAGGGCGGGTACTGTTTGCCGAAAATCGCTGAAATAATGATGGAAGAATGCGGTGTACCGCCTGAAGGCATAACGTATCGTAGTGACGGCGACGCGCTGTTTTCAGGACGCTTGAAATGAAAGCCGTGACGAGCGATGTGGCGGTGATAGGGGGAGGACCCGCCGGCATGGCCGCGGCGTTGAGCGCGTCAAAAGCCGGAGCGCGGGTGGCGCTCATAGACCGGAACCGGCATCTGGGAGGGATACTGAGCCAGTGCATACACGACGGATTCGGGCTGTTCCGGTTTGGGAGACTGATGACCGGTCCCGAATACGCGGAAATGTTCGCGGATGAGATCAAAGCGGACGCCGGCATAAAGACGTTGCTGGATACGATGGCGATTGATGTGAGTTCCGGCAAACGGATAACGTGCGTGTCCCGAAACGGGATGTATCGCGTTGAAGCCGGCGCGGTGGTGTTCGCCACCGGCTGCCGGGAGCGGACACGGGGGGCGATAGCGATTCCGGGGACGAGACCTTCGGGAATATACACGGCGGGAACGGCGCAGTATTTGATGAATGTGCGCAATATCTGCGTGGGTGGAAGAGCGGTGATTCTAGGCTCCGGGGACGTCGGCCTGATAATGGCGAGGCGGCTTGTGTTGTCCGGTGTGGAAGTGGCGTGTGTATTGGAGAAAGAAGCGAAATGCGGAGGATTGCCGCGCAATGTGTATCAATGTGTAGAGGATTACGGAATACCGCTGTATCTGAGGCGTACGGTAACGGAGATACGGGGAAGAAAACGGCTGGAAAGCGTAGTGGCGGCTGATGTGGATGCTAGAGGGATACCGGTGGCTGGCAGCGAGCGGGAGATAGTTTGCGATACGCTGATATTGTCTGTGGGATTGATACCTGAAAACGAACTCGCCGGCAAGGCGGGAGTGGAACTGATACCTGAAACGAACGGCATGAAAGCGGATGACCGGCTGGAAACGAATATTTCCGGGATGTTCGGATGCGGGAATGCGTTGCATGTGAACGACCTTGTGGACAACGTCTCCGATGAAGGCGAGCTTGCGGGGAAATGGGCTGCGGCGGGCGCATAGCGCCTTTCTTGAATGATGTTTTCAATTTATATCCTATAGAAAAACAGTTCTCCCCGCCTTTAGCGCGGGGCAATGCTTCCCGCTACGGATAAAAAAGATGAAAAAAGACATCGTATGTTTTATGTGTCCCAACAGTTGCGTCCTGTCAATCAGCGGCGATGAAACCAATCCGCGTATTGAAAACAACCGCTGTTCCCGGGGAATAGACTTTGCGCTGAAAGAATTGGGCGACCCTGAACGGACGCTCACGTCAACCATGCGGACGCTAAACGGCGTTCTGCCGCTTGTGAGCGTGAGAAGCGACAAGCCGGTGAAAAAAGCGGAATTGCAAGAAATTATCACCCAATTAGACGCCCTCACGATAAACGCGCCGATTGCAAGAGGCCAGGTTCTTATGGCGTCTGTTGGAATAAACAAAGTGAATATTATCGCCACACGAAGCGTGGCCGCGCGCGGCGCAGAGGGCGTGTGAAGTGCGCAACGGCGGTTTATTAAATAAGGAGAAATGTATGAAAAAGACGATCATGGCAACCGGAAATCTTGGTTACATCGGATCAATTATGGCGCCGGTCTTGATAGAATCCGGTTATGAGGTGGTGGGGTACGACGCCGGGTATTATGAAGATTGCTATCTTATTGAAGCGAAACAAGCTTTGAAGAAACAGATCAAAAAGGATGCGCGTGATGTTACACCCGAAGACTTAGAGGGCGTTGAGTGTGTCATACATTTGGCGGGGCTGTCAAATGATCCGCTCGGTGAATTTCATCCGTCGTTGACCGAAAATATTAACTTCAAAGCGACTGTCCGGCTTGCCGAATGCGCGAAGAAAGCCGGCGTGAAACGGTTTTTATACGCATCTTCGCAAAGCGTCTACGGCGTGTCGGACACGAGCAAGGATGTGGATGAAAACGGGGCGGTAAATCCCATCACGGCGTACGCGAAGTCAAAGTGGCGGAGCGAATGCGAATTGAAAAAACTGTGTTCGGATGATTTTGTGATAACATGCCTGCGTCCCGCGACAGCTTATGGAGCGAGTCCGAACTTGAGAATGGATATAGTGTTCAACGGGTTTATGGGGAATGTGTGGACGAAGCGTCCGATAGAAATCAAAAGCGATGGAACGCCGTGGCGTCCGATGTCGCATATCCGTGACATTACCGCGGCGTTTATGGCGTGTATAGAAGCGCCTGCGGAACTGATACGGAATCAGGTGTTTAACGTGGGAACGGCGGACAACAACTACACGGTGAGGCAGCTTGCGGAAGCGGCGCGGAGATGCGACCCGGACGCAAAACTGACATTTACCGGCGAGCATACCGATCCGCGCAGTTACCGCGTAACGTCAGCGAAGATACTGACCGTATTGAAGGACTACTACAAACCGCAATGGGATATAGAAAAAGGAGCCGCCGATTTGATGAATTTCTTTAAGGAAGCGAAGTTTGACCTTGACACCTTTGACGGCTACAAATGCACGCGGCTTAAAGCGCTGAAAAAACGCATCGCCGATGGGACGCTTGACGATAATTTGAGAGTGAAGTAGTCCGTAATCGCGGCAAGCGGGTGTTAGAGAATGAAGAAAAATGAAAAGAACAAAAATTTTTATCGCGGCAAGCGGGTGTTTTTGACCGGACATACCGGTTTCAAGGGAGCGTGGATGTCCGCTGTTCTGCATGAACTTGGAGCGGAGGCTATGGGGTACGCGCTTCCGCCTGAACCCGATTCTCTTTACCAAAAAATAAACGGCGATTCAATGCTCCACAGCGTCATCGCCGATGTGAGAGACTTTAAGCGGTTAAAGAAAGAAATCTGCGATTTCAAACCTGAAGTTGTCATTCATTTTGCGGCGTTGCTCCCGGTTCAGCGGTGTTTCGACGAACCCCGCCTTGCTTATGAGACTCATGCTATGGGTACGGTGAACCTTTTCGAGGCGATAAGGGAATGCGCAAGCGTCAAAAGCGTCTTGATTGTTACCACTGACAAAGTGTATGAAAACAAAGGGGATGGCGCGCTCTATGTTGAAACGGACCCCCTAGGCGGCGCCGACCCGTACTCCAGTAGCAAAATCTGTATGGAATTCATCAGCGAAACTTATAAGAAATCGTATTTACAAACAAACGGCTCCATGGTCGGCGTTTCCACCGCGAGGGCAAGCAATGTAATAGGCGGGGGCGATCATATCCAGACGCGATTAATTCCTTCAATACTCCATTCTTTCGTTACGGGAAACGCGATTGAGTTGCGGAACTCGCGGCAAACAAGACCGTGGCAATCGGTTCTGGACGCGCTCAACGGGTATCTTGCGATTGCGCGGTTGATGTATGAAAATCCCGAAAACTATTCAAGCCAGTGGAACATCGGACCAACTAAAGAAGGCGTACAAAGCGTTTTGACAGTTGTCAATAAGATGCGGGAATATTATCACAGCGCTGTAGATTTTGTGGAACATAATGAGTTCAAAATGATCGAATCAGATGCGCTGGGTTTGGACATTACAAAATCATTGGATCAGTTGGATTGGGCGCCTGAAGCGTCCTTTGAAAAAATGTTGTTTGATATTGTCGATTATTACAAAAGGCAACAGGCGAAAGAAGAAGAATATGCAATTTGTATAAGGCAAATACGTCAATTTTTTAACTTATAAGGAGATAGAGCGTGTTTGAGAAAATGACGAAAGAAGAAGCGGCGAAGGCGATAGGGGAGCATGTTCGTGAATATTATAGGACGTTCATGGCGAGAAAGCCGTACAAGGACGGAGATCGCATTTCATACGCCGGACGGGTGTTCGATGAGGAGGAGATGACGCTGCTTGCGGATAGCGCCCTTGAGTTCTGGCTGACATCAGGGAGGTACGCCGAACAGTTTGAGAAAAAATTAGCGGACTATTTGGGGTTGCCGTTTTGTTCGCTGGTTAATTCCGGCTCCTCGGCGAACCTCATAGCGTTTATGGCGCTTACATCCCCTTTGCTTGGGGAACGGGCTGTCAGACGTGGAGACGAGGTGATTACGGTCGCCGCCGGATTCCCCACTACAGTAACGCCCATTCTGCAATATGGAGCGATTCCGGTGTTTCTGGACGTTACTATTCCTCAATATAACATTGATGTTTCCTTGTTGGAAAAAGCCTTGTCTCCTAAAACAAAGGCGGTGATGATCGCGCATACAATGGGCAATCCCTTTGACGTCAAAGCGGTGAAAGAGTTTTGCGACACACGCAAACTCTGGCTTGTGGAAGACAACTGTGACGCGCTCGGAGCGGCGTATACGATAAACGGCGAGGAGAAGCTGACCGGAGCTATCGGCGACATAGGGACGTCAAGTTTTTATCCTGCGCACCATATCACGATGGGGGAGGGCGGCGCGGTGTATACGCGAAACCCGCTGTTGCACAAGCTGATCCGCTCGTTTCGGGACTGGGGGCGGGATTGCGTGTGTCCGTCAGGAGTGGACAACTTCTGCGGGCGCCGGTACGACAAGCGGTATGGGGAATTGCCCGCAGGATACGATCACAAGTTTGTATACAGCCACTTTGGGTATAACGTGAAAGCGACGGACATGCAGGCGGCGATAGGATGCGCCCAAATGGACAAGTTGCCCGCTTTTGTGGAAAAGAGGCGGCATAACTGGAAGCGGCTGTATGAAGGGTTGAAAGACACGCGGGAGAAGCTGATATTGCCGGAGGCGGAGCCACATTCAAATCCAAGTTGGTTTGGGTTTCTGATAACCTGTAAAGAAGGTGTCAGCAAGAACAAATTGGCGCGATATATAGAAGGCGAGAATATCCAGACGCGGATGCTTTTTGCGGGAAACCTTGTGAGGCAGCCGTGTTTTGATGAAGCGCGGAAGACCGGCGAGGGGTATCGCGTGGCGGGCGCTCTGGATGCGACCGACCGGATTATGAGAGACGCCTTCTGGCTCGGCGTCTACCCAGGCATGACTGACGCGATGATCGATAGAATGATTGAAGCCGTAAGAACGGGATTAAAACAGGCTGAAACGGCGATTCGTCTTACCCCCCCCCCCCCCCAGATCGGTAGAACCGGTTTAAGCGGCAGGTTGCCCGTGGAGCGCGCCGCATGATCGATCTGTCGTATTATCGCGGGAAGAAGGTTTTTATAACCGGACACAACGGTTTCACCGGCGCGTGGCTTTGCCATGTATTGTTGTATGCGGGCAGTGAAGCGACCGGTTATTCGCTGGAAAATCAGGCGTTGCAAGATTCCCTATTTTTACAGACCGGATTGGAGAACAACGTGCATACAATAACCGGCGATATTCGGGAAAAAGAAAAGCTAATCAAGGCGGTGAAGGAGGCGAAACCGGATATTGTATTTCATCTTGCGGCGCAACCGCTGGTGCGGTTGTCGTACCGTGAGCCTGTGGAAACCTACGAAGTCAATGTCATGGGCGCGGTGAACGCGCTTGAAGCGGTGCGGCGTTCCCCGTCCGTTCAATCTGTGGTGAATGTAACCACCGACAAAGTGTATGAAAATAAAGAGTGGCATTGGGGCTATCGGGAAAATGAAAATCTTTGCGGGCTTGATCCCTATTCAAACAGCAAGTCGTGCAGCGAACTGGCGACATACAGCTACAGAAAGTCTTTTTTTCCCACCGGCAAGCCGCCTGCGGTTTCTACGGCGCGTTCCGGCAACGTGCTAGGCGGCGGAGATTACGCGGAAGACAGGCTTATTCCCGATTGCGTTCGGGCCGCAAAGACGGGAAAAGAAATAGCGTTGCGCAATCCGCATCCGGTGCGCCCGTATTTGTACATACTCGACTGTATAGCCGGGTATCTCATGCTTGCGGAAAAGCAACATGCCAATATATCGCTCGCGGGCGAATATAATTTTGGTCCCGAAGAAGAAAATTGCGTTGCCAGCGGGACGCTCGCCCAGTTTTTTTGCGACGCATGGGGAGAAAACATGAGATGGGTGACTGAAAGCGAAGAGAACGCGCCGCGAGAGGCGAATTTCTTGAAACTGGACAGTACGAAGGCAAAAACGACGCTTGGATGGAAACCGTTCTTGGGCGTAAAAGCGGCGATAGAAAAAGTGGTGGAATATGAAAAATGCCGGAGCGATTTTGAACGGACATCGTGCATAGAAAGGCAAATAAAAGAATACTTTGGATAAAAAAGAGGAGGGGGATAGTGAAGAAAATATCGTTGGTTACATCCGCGTATAACGAGGAGAAGGTGATTGAAGCGACGATTGAAGAAGCGGTTCGTATGCTTGAGAGTCACCTTCCGCAGTACGATTATGAGATAATTATGGCGGACAACGCCTCCACTGATGGAACCAGGGACAAAATGGAAGCGTTGTGCGCGAAATACCCCAAAGTGAAAGCTATCTTTAATGCGGGGAACTATGGGCCGAATATAAGTTTTTATAATGCGCTCTCAAACGCGACTGGCGATTGCGTCATGCGTTTTGATTCTGACGGACAGCAGCCGCTTGATATGGCGCCTGCGTTTGTCAAGGAGTGGGAAAAGGGCAATGACGCGGTGGTGGGCGTCAGGCAAAACAGGAATAAAAGCTCCAGCCTTATTTCGTCAATAGGAAAGCCGGTTTATTATTGGCTGATTGCCAAACTTTCAGGCTTGCCGGTAATAAAAAACGCCTCCGTTTTCTTTTTGCTTGACAGGCAAATGGCGGATTTGCTTTTTAAGATCGGCGGATATGAGAATGCGATCCCTTTTTTTATTATCAAATATTGCGCCAAGATTTCTAAAATACCGTACAAAGTGCGCGAACAGAAGAAAACATCGGGTTTTAAATTCATGCAGTACTATGCGGCGGCGGCTGACAGGGTCACCTCATTTTCAACGGCGCTTATCAGGATTTGCACGTTTATAGGTTTATTTATATCAATAATTAGTATGGCATTCGCTTTGTTTGTATTTGTAAATAAATTGATAAACTGGCAGTCGTATAGCGGAGGATGGGCGACGATATTTATTCTAATCTCTTTCTTATGCGGATTCCAATTGTTTTTTCTCGGTATAATTGGAGAATATCTCCTTAATATAAGGGATGGCATATCAAAGATAAGAAAACAACAGGTTATAGAAAAGAAACGCATTAATTTCTTAAGGGAAGGGGATGCGCGATGAACCGGATAATACGCGAAGACATTCACAGTATTATTGACAGCTATGGTCTTGATGACAAATGGGAGGCGTTCCGCGACAAGACCGTGCTGGTTACTGGCGGTACATCGGCTTTTTTGGCTTATTTTGTGTATGTTCTGCTTGAGTTGAACCGCAGGCGCAATCTGAATTGCGCGGTGATCTGCATGGCGAGAAATCTTGAGAAAGCGAAAGCGATGTACGCCGCTTATTTGGACGATTCCCGCTTGAAGCTATATATTCATGACATTGTAGAGCCGCTCGCCCCCCTTCGCCCCCATGAACTGAAAGACGTGGATTACATCGTTCATGGAGCCGGGGTAGCGGGGCCTCGTTTCTACACCAGCATACCCGCAAAGGTTCTTGACACGGCTTATTTCGGGACGCGCAATGTGTTTGAATACGCGAGAGATGCGGGCGGCTCGCCCAAAGCCGAGGCGCCGGTCGTGTTGCTGACTTCTTCGGCTGCGGTGTACGGGGACCCGCTCAAAGAAGACGGCATTGGCGAAAGCGATTACGGGTATATGGATCCGCTGACAGCGCGTTCAATCTATGGCGAATCAAAGCGCATCTGCGAAACGATGGGCCTGGCGTATGCCATTGAATACGGTCTGCCGGTGAAGATCGCGCGGTTTCCCAATTCTTTCGGACCCGGCATGAGGCTTGACAAAGGCTCGGCGATTGCGGATTTTCTGTCCGCGGCGTTGAAGGGGGAGGATATTGTCATACAATCGGACGGGACGGCGAAACGGGAATTCTTATATTTTACGGATTTAGTCGCGGGGTTGTTTTATGTTTTATTGTTCGGAGACATATTGGAGCCGTACAACATCGGCTCCGGTTTGGTGTATACGATGAAAGAGTTTGCGCGGACGGTGCAGGAAGTTTTCAAGGAGAAAAATATCGCCGTGAAAATACAGGATGCCGAAAGATTGGAAGATCAAGGCTCGCCGAAGATCAAGCGCCTAAGCGCTACGCGCCTAAGCGCGCTTGGATGGAGTCCTCACATTTCTCTTCATGAAGGGGTCGCCCGGTGCAAGGCGAGCGCGGAAGAGTGAACGTGAATGAACCAATAGACATTGCAAATTACGACTACGTGATTGTTGGCGCCGGTTTTACCGGCTCGGTTGTGGCCAGAAAAATGGCTGAACACAATAAAAAGTGCTTGATTATTGAAAGACGCCATCATATCGCCGGCAACATGTTTGACGAGGTTGATGAAAACGGCATTCTGGTTCAGCGGTATGGGGTGCATCTGTTTCATACCGGCAGCGAGGATGTGTGGGATGTGGTGAAAGATTTCGGAGATTGGCGCGTAAGAGACAATCCGAGCCGCGTGGATTTTAGCTCCGACCCGTTGACGGGCGTTTCGCGCCATAACCATCCGTTTAAGGATTCTCCTGTCGAGCCAGTCGCCTACCCATTCAACTTTTCCCTTATAGACACGTTATGGGGGGGGGGGGGGGAATTAAAAGAGGCTTTATTAAAAGAATTTCCGGGACGGGACCGGGTTACAATCAGCGAATTGTACAATTCAAATAACAAAGACATAATTGAGTTCGCCTCTATTTTATTTGAATTGGACTTCCGTCCGTATACATCAAAACAATGGGGAATTGAGCCTGGGCTGCTTGATCCGTCTGTAATCAATCGTGTGCCGATATTGCTGAATTACGGAACGGAATTGGTGAAAGTGAAATATCAGCGCATACCTAAAGAAGGATTTACTAAAGTGTTTGAGCGCATGTTGCGCCATCAGAATATAGATGTTATGCTGAATGTGGACGCGCTTCTTCATTTAAAGATCGATTTTGACAACAACGCCGCGCTATGGGATGGCAAGCCTTTGCCTCAAAACGCGACAATTCTCTGGACGGGCGCGATAGATGAGTTGGCTGGTTATAAATTTGGGAAGTTGCCGTATAGATCGCTCAGGTTTGACTGGCTGACAAAAAATGTGGAGAGTTTTCAATCCGGTTTATGCGTCGCCTACCCGATAGCGGAAGGCTATACAAGGATAGTGGAGTATAAAAAGTTGTTGAGTCAGTACGCGCCGGGAGTGTCGTCAATAGCGGTTGAATATCCCATGCAAGCCGAAGAGGGGATGGAGCCATATTATCCGATATTAATCCGCGATAACAAAGCGTTATATGAAAAATACCGCCTGATGATTGACGGCATACCGCAGTTGGTGTTGGCGGGACGCCTGGCTGACTATAAATATTACGACATGGACGCCGCGATAGAACGGGCGCTGGAAATCGCCCGGCGATTTTATAAAAAGGGCGCGTCCGCGGTGTAGCGGCTGTTTCGCCGCTTATCCGACGATAGGGAAGGAAGAGAGAAGCGCGACTCTCCCCAGAGAGAAGCGCGACTCTCCCCGGAGAGAAGCGCGACTCTCCCCGGAGAGAAGCGCGACTCTCCTCAGAGAGAAGCGCGACTCTCCTCAGAGAGAAGCGCGACTCTCCTCAGAGAGAAGCGCGACTCTCCTCAGAGAGAAGCGCGACTCTCTTGGAGTTCGCTTG
>JAITIK010000028.1 GCA_031279555.1 Treponema sp.
GGTTTCTTGAGCTTATTGGCAAAGCCGTTCAGTCAGTTTCCGGCGTTGCGGCTTCCACGCATCCTCCGGCGCAGGGAGAGTTGTTTTAACAGCGGGTCGGCCCCCTTTTGAGGAATGAGTGCGTTCCCCTGCGCAACATGCCCTGCTACGCAGATACGCGGAATGCCATGAGCAACCCGGACCGAGTCGCCGAAATGCGAACAGCCTTGTTATACGAAGAGACTATTGTTTCTATTGGGAAATCATTGAATCTTTTCATCCGGGCCGGTTTCAAAACTTGAGGTTTTGAAACCGGCTCATCTTTCAAATATTTTCTGCATTCATTTTTATCATCATCTATGTTGAAATGCTAGAAAAAGCCCCAATCTATCCGTTCCTTTTATAGTATACTTCTTCCTATTTCCGTATTGACAAGCTATTATTTCCACATCATTGCCATCGGAAGATACAATATTCACGCTGACAACTTCTGTTGGCAATACAGAAAACGTATATTCATCCCCCGTAACAAGATGTTTTGTCTCATTTTTTGTAATCGCCCCTTGCTCAATGAACGGATTTTCATAATATTTTTCATCTTTTATTTGATTGCCGAAGGGATTGAAATAATATAAATTTTCATTTATTTTTCCGTCTATTTTTAGGCTTGCATTGCCATATGATATTTTTATCCCCGCCTCTATAGCGAATGATGGAGGCGCGGTTCTTGAATGGAGGCAAGAAATAAATGAACATAAAGGCAAAACAAAACCAATAAAATATATTTTCCGGCATGGCATACTATTCTCACTCCTCGCTGATCTGTCAGGAACTATGCAAAAATAAAATATTCCACAGGTTATTTCTGCGCAGATCCTTATATACAATTCCTCAAAAACGCCGGGTTGTAGGCTGTATTACGCATGACCCCACCCTGCGCGACATCACCCATTTCAGAGATCAGTTCTTTAACGCCGTTGGCGAGGTCGCGCCGCAAGCTAAAAATGGCGCGTAGGACAGGGGATTTTTTATCGCTCTCCATCAAGCCTTTCCCAAAACGCACGGAACGGCGGTTTCTGAAAAGGCTCCATCATCAAAATTAACGTACTCTGCTAAACATCCGTAGTCCTTGAAGACCAATAAAACTCTCTTCAGCGTTTTCAAACGCTCCGCCTGTGATAGGGAAGAGATTTCTTGCTTCCCCAAATATGCAGCCGTTAGGAACCGCGCAAAAATAAAATGTTCCACATTTTATTTTTATCGCTTACGCAATAATGAAATAACATGACCAAATAGTCATGTTATTTCTGCGCAGATACTTACACTTTTTTTGTAATGAAATCGCTTTTCAGACAGCGCGTACAAATTTTAAGCGTGCCTGTCGTGCCGTCAATTTCAGTCTTTACTTTTACCAAATTGGGGCGCCACGTACGGCGGGTATGGTTTTTGGCGTGACTTACCTTGTTGCCGGTTATCGTATGTTTTCCACAAATATCACAAACGCGAGCCATAGTATCCTTCCTTTCAAACAATCGTATAGTGAAGATGTATAATAGCAAAAGGCAAAAAAAAATGCAAGGGGATGGCGGCTGCTTGCCGGCGTCATATTGACGATGGCGATTTGCCCTTCCATCTCAGCTATCTTGTCCCCAATTTCAATTTTTTCAGAAGCCGCTTTTTCCTATGCTCAAGATCCGTCCGCGCCATGTTCCCAACGCCGCTCAACGCAAGACTTTGTTCAACATACGCCAAAGCTTTTCCCCCGTCTTTCAAGCGGCGCTCGGCGTCAATGGCCAGCCCCCGCAACGCAAGCGCTTTAACGGCGTCAGGAAAGGTTGCCGCCGCAGCTATCGCCGAAAGCCGTTGACGCCCTTCCTCAAAAGAGCCGCATCTCATGCGGTCAAACGCCAGAACAAGGGCGGCTTTCGGACACCCGCGCTCCGATGCGTCGCGGATGAGATCCGCGCCGGTTCTGCGCACCGTCTCTTCAACGCCGGCGCCGTTGCATTTCAGAACGGAACGCCAACGGAGCGCCAGATTTTCCCTGTCAACCCCATAGCGTTCGATATATTGCGCGGGATCCGCAGCGATATGGGCAAAAGCGATGAAAATAGACGCCAATCCAAAAATGTCTCTTTTGTTGTGATCGCATATTCCCAAAAGCGGCTCCCATTCGCCGGTTCTCAGAAAAGAAAACCATATATCCGGGGCAAACGCGCCGGATATGTCGCCGGTTCTGTCCAGCCCCAGAATGGCGGTTTCGATCCCGGATTGGGAGCAGGAAGGAAGCGTCCGCTTCCATAGACGCCGCGCCGGGTGAAGCAGGTCGACATGACGAAAAACAGGCGGGGCAATGGCCTTCATAAGGCAACGGGTTTTCAATATCTGGCTGTCAAAGCATTTGCCGTTGTAACTGACGGTGAATGGCGCGTCAAATTCGCCGCGCAACGCGCCAAGCGCCGCTTCCAGAAAATCATTTTCACCGGGATAATCAAGCAAAAGATACTGGGCGCACTGCAAGGCGTACCCGCGCCGCGCCTTTTTGAGGCGTCCAAAAGCCGCGATAAAGGCGAGCGTACCGGCGCCGCTTGAAAGTCCGGTTGTTTCAAGATCAAAGAAAACGAAGTCCTCATATGCATAATCCGCATGGAGAGCGTGGAGCAAATCCGGCGTCAGAATCGCTAAAGATTGCCGTACGGTCTTTGTTAAAGCCGGAACAGGGACGTGCATGTCCAGCGTCAGAACGCGCTTTTTTACCAAACCGGCGACGGAAAGCCAACCTGGAGGAAGCGCGTCCGCGGCATCCGGCGTGGCGTCCGCATCGGAAAGAACATCTCCGGAAGCGGGGACGGGTTTTTTCAGCCCCGCTTCCGCTTGCAGAGATTTGATGGCTTGCAAACGATCCCTTAAACTATGCCCCATGCTTTTCTTCATTTCCACTATATCACATCTTGACCAAAGTGATTAGTATCGTAACAATATGGTGTGAAAAGAACGAACCTCCCCGCCCTTTAGGGCGCGATATTAGACCTCGTTGCGAATAAAAAGGTTTTTGCATGATAAACAGAGATGAATTTATATCCGATGTTGATTGGGAACGTTTCCTTGATTTTTCCCAGAAGCTTGAAACGCCGTGCGTCGTTATCAACACCCAAACAATAAAAAACAATTACTTGACGTTTCGTGAATTGTTTCCCTATAGTCAGATATACTATGCGGTGAAGGCGAATCCCGAAAGAGCCATCGTGTCCATGCTCGCGGAATTAGGATCCAATTTCGACCTTGCGTCCAGACCGGAGCTTGACATGCTTCTTGCCCTCAACATAGCTCCGGCGCGTATTTCTTACGGGAACACGATTAAGAAGTTCAAGGATATTGCGTATTTTTACGAAAAAGGCGTACGCTTGTTCGCTACAGACAGCGAAGAAGATCTGAAAAATATAGCGTCTGCGGCTCCGGGTTCAAAGGTTTACGTTCGCATCATGGTTGAAAACTCATCCACCGCTGACTGGCCCCTGTCCAGAAAATTCGGTTGCCATTCAGATATGGCGTACGACCTTTTGGTTGCGGCGCGGGATTTTGGCCTAACGCCGTATGGCATATCCTTCCATGTGGGCAGCCAGCAGCGGGACATCGGCCAATGGGACGACGCCATAGCCAAGACCAAGTACCTTGCATCCACCCTTGAGGCGGAAGAAGGCATTCACCTTGACATGGTAAACATGGGCGGCGGTTTTCCGGCGCCGTACATGCAACCAGCCAACAGGTTAAACGAATACGCCGCTGAAATCCATCGGTACCTCACCAACGCCTTTGGCAAAGATTTTCCGTCGATCATACTTGAACCCGGCCGCTCCATGTCCGGAAACAGCGGCGTCCTTGTTTCGGAAGTGGCGCTCATTTCCCGCAAAAGCAACGCCGCGCTGAACCGCTGGGTCTATCTCGACGCCGGCAAGTTCAATGGACTTATAGAAACGCTAAATGAAGCCATCAAATACCCGATTGTCACCAGCAAAGATTCGCCCTTTTGCAAGGAATCCGAGGCGATCCTCGCGGGTCCAACCTGCGACAGCACGGACATTCTCTACGAGGACTACAAGTATAAATTGCCCGTTGACCTCGCTATCGGCGACCGCGTGTATTTTCTTTCAGCCGGCGCGTACACGGCAAGTTACGCCTCCGTGGGTTTCAACGGTTTCGCCCCGCTAAAGACGTATGTTATGCCATAAATGGAGGACGCTCTTGAAGTATATCTGAGGCCGTATGATGAAAAACAACCCGCAATCTGTATGGATGAACAACCGGCGCAACTGCCGGGAGAGAAGCGGGAAGACAACGGGTATGCCCGCAAGGGAACCTGTCGTGTTTTCATGGCTGTCGAGCCTTTGGGAGGAAAGCGGTATGTTTCAGCATCAGCGCGGCGGACACGGCAGGATTGGGCGAGGGAAGCGAAGCCCCTTGTCACCGACCGGCATCCCCAGGCGGAGAAAGTGGTGTTGGCCATGGACAATCTGAACGCTCACACCCTCTCCTCGTTATACGAAATTTATCCGGCGCAGGAAGCGTTTGCCATAGCCCAGAAACTGGAAATCCAATACGCCCAAGCATGGCTGTCGGCTTGACATAGCAGAAATTGAACTGAGCGCCATGACAAGCCGATGTCTTAACCGGAGGATAGACACGCTGGAAAACCTGAAAAGCGAACTGGCGGCATGGCAACATGACCGAAACCGAATCAAAAGACGGCAAACTGGCACAGGTTACGGCCCAAGATACCCCACTAAGCTGTATGCTTTATATCCGTCCATTTAGCGCTTACAAGGTGCTGGTAAAGAACGGCGATAAAATCAAGCTGGAAATGGCGCGGCTAATTCAAGAGAATAATGACTATAAGCTCTATCCAAACGTCAAGGATGTCAGTTCCGAGATAACCATAAAGTCGAGGCGGGAACAGAGAAATAAACCTAAACCCAGGGGCGCCCCGCCGCTTCAGCGGATTCCAGGGGTGGGCGCGCGCCGTCCCTGCCGCCGTGTCCTGCGGACGGGCGGTTAACGGGATGAGATTAATGAACACTGTGATGGTTGTTTTATTTGCGCATAACAAAGCATACATTTTCTACGCCCTATGGCGACGCTTTAGGGCGGTTAGAAAGGGCGGCGGCCCACAGTTAATTTCCTCACAGTCAAACCGAAGGTTCGCTAAACCTCGTACATACCGCCACTTACAAGACGCCCCCGCATCAGGAGGCATTTTCCTAGCGGGTTCCGCAAACCCGCGGTTACGCCGCCGGTATGAAGCCGCTATGAGAGAATGGGAAGCCTTAAAAGAACCCGCTTGAATCCACTGTCCGCGCCGTATATGGTTAGGAACCGCGCAAAAATAAGCGGTTCCTTACACCTTTTTTTTACAGGGAATAACCCTGTTCTGAAAAAACAACCTTCCTTTTTTACATAGGTTTGAAAGAATGCGCAAATCCCATTCTTTAAAGAGTTTTTCTTGAGAGTTTGCAAGGCAAGAAATCGACTAATCCGCAATTTCTTGGATTTTATGCGCGAAGCCCTCAACAAACTCTCAGCCCTCGCTCAACCCACGCGCGCATATCCCTAATCCGGCGTGGAATTCATATCCGCCTGCGTATCCTTGCCATAGGAGCGGCTAATCAAGCGCCCGCTTCAAATCGTTGATCAAATCTTCCGCGTCTTCAATGCCAACCGACAGGCGCAACATGTCGTTATATACGCCAGCGGCCTCCTGTTGAGCCGCGGATTGCCCGAAGTGGGTTGATGACGCCGGATGTACGATCAACGATTTGGCGTCGCCCACATTCACCATATAATCAAACACCCGCACTTTTTTCAACACGGCGAGCGCTTTTTCGCGGCCTCCCTTCAGACGGATAGACAATATGGCTCCCGCGCCCCGCGGAAAGTAGCGCCGCGCAAGAGCGTAGTACGGGCTTGACGGCAAACCCGGGTAGGCGACCTGTTTGACCGCCGGATGATCGTCTAAAAAAACGGCGATTTTGCGCGCGTTCTCCGTGTGCCGCTCCATACGGAGCGACAGCGTTTCTATGCCCTGCAACAGAAAGAACGCCTGCATGGGACTCATATGCGCTCCTAAATCGGTTAGATAGACGATACGCAGGCGTTTTGTAAACAGCGTTTTACGGAGTTCTTCGCCGCCTATGGAGTCTTTATATTCATCATAAAACTGTTCCATTTGCGGGAAGCGTCCGTTGCGGTAATCAAAGCCGCCTTTTTCCACCACGAGTCCGCCGATCACCGTACCGTGTCCGGCAAGGTATTTTGTAGCGGAATAACAGACAATATCCGCGCCATGATCAAAGGGGCGGAACAAGTACGGGGTCGCAAAAGTGTTGTCAACGACCAGCGGTACGCCGTGGCGATGCGCCAATTCCGCTATTTCTTCCATGTCGACGATGTTCATGCCCGGATTGCCTAAACTTTCCAGATAGATCGCTTTTGTCTTGCCGGTGATCAGCCGTTCATACGCCCTTATGTCGTTTCCATCTTCAACGAATCTTCCGATGACGCCATATTGCGGCAGAATGGACGAAAGCAAGGTTGTGCTTCCGCCGTACAGCGTTGTAACGGCGACGATTTCATCGCCGCTCCGCGCAAGGTTGAGAAAGGCGTTTGATATGGCCGCCATGCCGCTTGCCATTGACAACGCGGCGGCGCCGCCCTCAAGCGCGGCAATCCTTTTTTCAAGAACCGCATTGGTCGGATTGGAAAAACGCACGTAAGAATGCCCTTCCTCGGCGTAAGAGAACAGCCGTACGCACCGGTCATAATCCCCCAGTTCAAACGCGGCTGTCTGATAAATAGGCACGGCTTTTGAGCGGTTATGCTCCGCCGGGTTGTATCCCGCATGCAACTGTTTTGTGGCGAACCCTAAAGAATCGTCATTGTAGGCTTCGTAACTCATAATCATCCTCTCATCGCTGTTTTGCGGGCGAGAGTTTCAAGACGGAGCAACGCCGCGTTCGCGCCCACGGCTAACAGAGCGCACAGCGCGGTTCCCCACACGATTTTCACCACGTTGTTCGTCCTCAGTCCATCGAACAGAATCGATCCCACGCCGCCCGCGTTTATGACTGCGGCTATCGTACCTATCCCTATTGTTGAAACAACGGCGAGCCGTATTCCCGCTATAATCATGGGGAGCGACAACGGCAATTTTACCAGAACGATGATCTGGAACCACGTCATTCCCATGCCGTATCCCGCCTCGATCACCGGTTGCGGAGTGGCGTTGAAGCCCGCGAAGATATTCCGCAACAGCAGGAATTGGTTGTACAATACGAGTACAAATACTGCGGTACGCATGCCCAAGCCTAAAACCGGAATCAGCAACGCAAAGAGCGCGAGGCTTGGGATCGTGTACACGATCCCCGCGATACGCAGCGCGATCCGTTCCGCAACCGGACCGGCTCGATGGAGAAACAGCGTAAGCACAGCCGCCAGCGACAGCGAAAAACCCATCGTAAGAGCCAGCAGGAGTAGATGCTGGCCAAACGCGGCCAACAATCTGTCATGATACTGAAACAGATAGCGGATCATATCCCCTCCCCGGCGCCAGTATAGACGCCTTCCTGAGAGAGCAGGGCGCGGACAAAATCATCCGCAGGCTGCCGCGCGAGATTGTCAGGACTGTCAAACTGTACAATGGCGCCTTGATGCATTACCATCGTACGGGTTCCAAGTTTCAGCGCCTCATGTATGTCGTGCGTAACAAAAAGATAGGTGCGCCGCGCGCCCGCGTCTTTCTGCAACCGGTGGATGCGCAACAATTCGTTCTGCAAATTCACCCGGTTAATCGCGTCTATCGCGCCGAAAGGCTCGTCCAGCAACAGAATGGACGGATCGACGGCAAGCGCGCGGGCTAATCCCACCCGTTGTTGCTGTCCGCCCGAAAGTTCCGCAGGATGGCGTTTGTGGAATTCCGCATAATCTAAATTGACCAGTTCCAACAATTCTTCCACCCGTTTCGCAATTCGCGCCTTATTCCATTTCAATAGCTTGGGGACAACAGCGACATTTTCAAAAACGGTCATGTGCGGAAAAAGTCCTGACTGCTGAATGACATAGCCTATGTTATGGCGCAACTTGACCGGATCCGTATCTTTGATGTTTGTTCCATTGATGTAAATCTCCCCGGAATCATAGTCCACAAGGCGGTTCACCATTTTGAGCAACGTCGTTTTCCCGCAACCAGATGTTCCGATTATCGTGACAAACTCCCCTTCCTCAACGGAAAAACTCACGTCATTAATCGCGTTGGACGCCGCGTTGTTAAACCGTTTTGTTATGCGCTTAAACGATACAACTGTCAAAGTCATTCTCCTTCTTGTGAAATACGCTCCAAAGACAAGGCGCCGCTGGGACAGGCGTTGACGCAGATCGAACAGCCTATGCAACGGGCGCGATCCACCCGCTTGTCCGCGACAGCAAAGAGATGAAAAGGGCAGCGTTCCGCGCAAACGCCGCACGCAACGCAATGTTCCCAATCCGCTTGTATCCGTTTTGAGACTTTAGGCCAGCTTAGATAAGGCGCGTTTCGCGTTTCCCGCCGCGCTTTCAATTCCGCGTCGCGCTGTTTCCGCGCCCGTGAAAGATAGCAACAATCCAAACAGCAATTGCAGATCGTATGCTGGTTTGCGGTATGCATGAGACCCGCGTTGTCCGCGTCAATGACTATCCGCGCCGCCTCATCTTTCGATACTGGTCTGGAAACGCCCCGATGCGCAATCGTATTCACGCCGTTTCTAAATGAGATGCAGGTTTGCAGCGGAGCGGCGCAACCGTTGTACCCGCCGGCCAGCGCCCGGCAGTCGCAACAGGCGAGGTATGCCTGCCGCGTTTCGCCGTTGATACGTGAAACAGCCTCGTCACATGTAATCACCGCGTCGCCGGATGGCCTTTCGTCCGGCTCACGATGCAAGCGTTCGTAATACACGGAAAAATACCACTCGTCAAGATTCTTCTGCGTTTCTTTCGGGAACGCCCGATAGGTCTCGTGTTCAGAAACGACAAAAACATCCAGACGGGTATAAAAATCACTGAATATAAACAGACTGGAGTCACTTTCCGCATAGTTTATGACGCCGCGCTTATAAAGCGTCAGCGCGGACGCGCCCGCTTGCCGTACTTCTTCCGCGCTGAACGCCTCCCGATCAAGCCGCGCGATGAGGCGCTGTTCGGCGGGCGTAACGATGCTGTCTATCACCGCTTCCGCCACAGCCGGCGCCTCAAAGCGCGTAAGAAATTTCCATTTTTCAACCGGCGTCATTTTATCGAATTAAAAAAATCTTTGGCGACATCGGCGTATTCGCGTTTGTCAATATCAACTTGAGCGTTAAGCCGGGTTATAGTTGGGGTGTCTATTTTCGCGTCAACATTATTCAACACATTTGCAATGACTGGATATGCGTCTAAAACCTCACGACGAACAACCGGCGCTATATTGTAAGGCGGCCATACGTATTTATCGTCTTCAAGCAACACAAACGCCGGATCCGTCAACGCCCCTTCGGTTGTATATGCGGGCGCGGCGTCCGCTTCATCGGACGACAACACCTGATATTTCAGCGCATCCGAATACACCTTGCTTGATTTCCAATTAAACGGACCGTACGCACTCGTTAAACCCGGAATGCCGTCTTCCCGCTCGTCAAACTCGCCCTGGGATGCAAAACGGATGCTTTCCGCGTTTTTCTGCAAATCGGAAATGGTCAGTATCCCGTATGCATCAGAAGCTTTCTTTGTCACTACGATGCCCTGCCCATCGTTTGCCTGAGCGTAATTAAGCCAGATTACGTCAAACTGTTTTTCGTACTCCGCTTTTACGATATTGTAGACTTCCTGCGGGTCAGTGATTAATGGAAGTTTTAACACGGCGAGCAAACCGGTGCCGGTATATTCGGGGTAGAGATCAATTTCATTGTTTATCAGCGCTGTGTGAACAACGGAACTTGCCAAATCAAATTTACGCTCCACCTTAATTCCGGCGTCTTCCAATGCAAGCGAGTACAATTCGGCTAAAATGATGTTTTCGGTGAAATTTTTAGAGCCTATTCGTACCGTCGCGTTTGATTTTTTCGAACAAGAGCCTATCAAGAACGCTGTGATCGCTAAAACAATAAAAATGCAACCGATTTTTTGGGTCTTTTTCATAAAGAACTCCTTATAATAGCTGAACCGTTCCAAAATCCGATGCTTTGGAACCGATCCTATGAGCCACGCCGTACGGCGTCGCCAAAAAGAGTCACGTGAACTCTTTTTTCCAAAAGGGTAAGCGAGAAATCAACGAGCAATGAAACAAGCGCAACGCTTGCGCCGCCGATGAGCAACAAGTCAGTCCTCATCAATCCCAGTCCGGTAAAGATAATGACGCCAAGCCCGCCTCCTCCTATGTATGCGGCGAGCGTCGCGCTCGCAATCACTTCTACGGCGGCCGTCTTGAAGCCGGCCATGAAGAGCGGCAACGCAAGCGGCGCCTTTATCCTGGAAAAGATTTGGAAAACATTCATTCCCATAGCGCGGGCCGCTTCAAGCGCCGCCGCCGGAATTGAGGTGAGGGCGACCGCCGTATTGATAAGAATCGGCGGCAACGCGAGAAAACTAAGCGCCGTAACCGAAGGCTTCACGCCGGTTCCCATGAGCGGCAGGCACAAAAAGAGGATGGCAAGGCTTGGAACGATCCTCGCCACAGAAAAAACGCCGGTGGCCACAAGATTAACGGTTTTGTTATATGCGCAGAGGACGCCAAACAGTATGCCCAACACAGACGCGATAAGCAGAGAGACGCCGCTCAACAGGAAATGTTCCCCAAGCGCGGCGATAAATTTGTGCGTATTGTTTGAGAAATAATGGATGTAAGGCTCAAGCAAGCCGGAAAGCGCAACCTCTACATTATAAGTATTCATACGTTTTTAGTATAATATAAAATAGCGCGATTTTTGTCAAGCGTTTTTGAGCGGCGGGCGCAATTATTTTTCGGCGTGGGGACTGATTGCGAACAATGCAACCGTGGAGTAGATAAATCGCCGCGCCGTCCGCGCTTCGGACAAAGCAAAGCGCGGGAGGTGAAAAGTTGCGGCGGTAAAGGATGCCATCATTTCACCAATACCAATAGCATGGCCGCATCAGAAACAACGCCCCAATCAACCGGCGTCAATCTGAAGAGTGATCGCGCCGGAATGAATGGTATTGGTAAGTTTTCCCCGTATTTCAACCCGTGTATATGATTCCCAGCCCGAAATCGCAGATCGAACGGTAAAATTGTCGCCGACTGCCAAACGAGGTGAAAAATTAAGCGCCGAATTGGTCGCGTTGACGCTGAACGCATCCATAAGCGAAAAAAGAGCGATGGCGGCGCCTTCGGCGGTTTCAAAGTACAATTCAATCCAGAATGGAATTTCGGCTTCATAAGGCGCGGCGTTTATTTCATCAAAGAATATGAAAGGCGCGAACTGGAGTCCCGATTCGCCAGCAAGCGGGAAGACGGCGGGACGCTGATCCGCATCGCCGGCATGGGCGCTAAAGGCAGGCGGATGCCAATGAGTTTCGACGGCTTTGAATGAACGTCATTTGCATAAACGCGGTATACCTGGGTTTCGACGCCTATATTGCCAGCCGTTATGCTGAAAAAAAGGCTTTTAGACCCGGGACTTTTGGCAAACGAGAACTCCACCGTTTCCGCATAGTCCGACTCTACGTCCATGACGAGGGCAGTCTGTGGTTCCACTGCGACGCTGCTTTTGACCGAGGAAACATCAACCGGTTCGGAGAAGACGAGCCGCAGACGGGAGTTCGATTCCTCTCCGGCGTTTTCCGTCCAAGAAATTGCCGCCGTCGTATCGTCTGGAACAAGAACGGATTCACGAACTGAATCATCTGGAGGAAAAGGCGGCGTTACGGCGTAGATCGCCGTAATCGTGGGCGGCGTATTGTCGCTTCCTATGCTGAAACGGCTTGTCTCTTCTTTACCAAAGGACAAGTCAAACGTATTTTTAAAATCCACTCCTATCGTTATTTTATAAGACGCGCCGTTTTTCCATGGATCCAGCGGGATAGAAACGCCTGCAGTTTCATTCTCAAGCCGCCATGAACCGCTTTTGGAAGGCGTGACTGATATGGAGTTGACGAATGAAAGCAATGGAACAGGGCGGGAGAACATGATTTTAACCGGTTCCCATTCGCCGGTTATTATGCCGCTGTCTTCAGGTTGTATGGAGACAAAGACAGGGCGTTCTTCCGGGTGACGTGTGGTAAACCGCGCTTCGAATTTCCTGTCAAAAGAAAATCCTTGCGTGTCATGGGCGTCGATTGAAAGGTTTATTTCGTAACCTGAATTCGCTTCAAACTTCAGCGCTGGAGTAAAGAACATCGTTTTATCTTGCCATGTGAAAACGCACCGACCCGAAGCGCCGTTCCGGGTGAAAGAAAAAGCATGTTCCACGCCTGATGCATCGCTTTCATGTGAGAGCGTCGCCGAAACGAGGTCAATGTCGCGGTGAAAACCATCGTCCGGCATCCATGACGTCACTTCAAACGGAGAGACGCGAAGTATGTCGCAAGAACACAGTACAAAAACGCCTATAGCGGATGCAACCGCGAGTTTTTGCAGCATATACATTATGGCTCCACTTTAAAATAGAATCGGTAAAAAGAAGTGAAAAACGAAAGCTCACGGACAGACTTCCGGTGTTGTTTTGACCTGTTGAATGAACGCGAGCGTTATTTCCACCGAAGCCCCTATCGCCCTATCAAGGCAATCGGCCGACTCGGCTTCACCGGCTTTTCTTTTGTCAAGCGCCATCGTCGCCGCAACCCGCAAGCCGCGGCTGTACCGTCCGCTCCGCTCCGTACGAACCAGTCGCCCTATCAGGCCGCTGTCCGCTTGTGTAGTGTCGGCCCTCCGCGGATCCCGTTCCTGCGCCTCGCTTCATCAAGGCTGGTATATTTCCCGTTGGCCATGTCCCCCACGAGCCTCAGCTTAAACCTCATCCTTCATCTTTCTTACTCCTCATGCGCCAACTTTAAACCAGGACACGACAACCTGACATTTTATGGCTTGCGCCATACTTTTGTCACTCTTGGCGGCTTGCCGGTATTAGCGGCATTGAGATGCAGCGTCTGTCCCGGCGTAAGTCCGGAGCGATGTTGGACTTTCAAGCGGCGAGAAAGAATCTGGAAAAGGCGATAGGGTGCGCAATGGGTAATCCGTATAGACACGGACTCGTATTCTCCATACACTTCAAGCTGGAAATCGTCACTCGATATAGCGGCGGGAGATTCCTCCTCAAGGATCCCCGCGCCATCGCCTTCGCAGCCAGAGCCTAAAACCGCGGCCCAACTATATGTGAAGCGACATATACGCCATGTGTGAAGCCGCGTATCCCGGTAAAGCGAGCGGGTGGCGAAGTTATGCCGAACGGTCGCAAGAACGCAAAAAAAATTTGACAGAAATATTTCGCGGGTGTAAAATTCTTCCAAGAGAGGCCAACCGTCTTGCCGGAAGACAGTCGAAACTCTTCCGTAAAAAGGGGCGTTTAAGCTTTACTCGTAAAAACTATTTTAAGGAGCGCGTTATGGCAGGTAGAATTGTATTAAACCCGGTTTCCTATCATGGAAAGGGCGCGATTGAGGAAATCGTTAATGAAGTGAAAGGGCATGGCTTTAAAAAACTTTTTGTCTGCGCGGATCCGGATTTAATTAAATTCGGAGTAAGTGGCAAAGTTACGTCCCTTTTGGACAAGGCGGGTCTCAACTACGATGTGTTCAGCGATTTCAAGGCGAATCCAACCATCGAAAACGTTCAAAGCGGCGTCGCCGCGTTCAAGGCAAGCGGCGCGGATTGTGTCATCGCGGTGGGCGGCGGCTCGGCTATTGACACCGCAAAGGCCATCGGAATTGTCGTCAACAACCCGGAATTCGCGGATATCCGCAGCCTGGAAGGGGTTGCGCCAACCAAAAACAAGGCGGTGTTTACCATTGCCGTACCGACAACCGCAGGGACGGCGGCGGAAGTTACGATTAACTACGTCATCACTGATGCGGAAAAACGGCGCAAGTTTGTGTGCGTTGATGTGCATGACATTCCCGATGTGGCGGTGGTTGACCCGGACATGATGGCTTCCATGCCCAAAGGACTGACTGCGGCCACCGGCATGGACGCCTTGACTCACGCCATTGAAGGCTATATCACAAAAGGCGCATGGGAAATAACGGACATGATGCACCTTAAGGCAATTGAAATCATTTCAAAATGTCTGCGCGGCGCGGTAACCAACGAAAGCGTCGGACGCGAAGGCATGGCTTTGGGTCAGTATATTGCGGGCATGGGCTTCTCCAACGTGGGGCTGGGGCTTGTACACGCTATGGCGCATCCGTTGGGCGCGGTATACGACACACCCCACGGCGTCGCCAACGCCATTTTGTTGCCCACTATCATGGACTATAACGCCGATGTTACCGCCGAGAAATACCGCGATATAGCGAAAGCGATGGGCGTACCCGGTACGGAAGAGATGAGCAAGGCGGAATATCGCAAGGCCGCTATTGACGCGGTTCAAAAGTTGTCTCTTGACGTAGGAATTCCCCAGGATCTTAAAGAGATTGTAAAAGAAGAGGATGTTCCGTTCCTTGCGGAAAGCGCCATAGCGGACGCCTGCTGTCCGGGCAATCCGAAAGACCCAACCGTAGAGGACATAAAAGCCCTGTATCTTAAACTGATGTAACGCCTCCGCGCAAAAACAGCCGCCCTGTCTTTCAGGGCGGGGCGCATTGCGCATACTGCAACATCTCCGAACTTATAGGTCGCGCCGCAACCGGCGCCGGTTGCGGCGGCGCATTTTCCGCCCCCCACTTTACCCATCAGGCGGCTTATGGTATACTGCATACATGAAGTACGCAACCTATGCCTATCAGACAAGAGTGACGTTTTCCTATCCTGTACAGTCGCATTTCTTTCTCCTGCGGTGTACGCCGCCGCAAAACGCCTATCAAAAGATCGTCAAAGAGCAATGCCTTGTATCACCGGTTTCCGGCAGTCCGTTGAGCAGGGGAACCGACAGCTTCGGCGACATCGTTCACTCGGGATCTATTCAGGAGGATCACGCCTTCTTCGAGATAGAAACCTGTGGAGAGATAAAACTCGCGGACGCCTATTGCATCAGGGACGAAAAACCCAACCGCCTTTACCTGTATGAGTCGCCTTTTACGAATTACAATGAAACCATCCGCAGTCTGTTACGCGGCCCGCTGAAAAGCGCTTCATGGAATTCGGAAGACTCGATAACGGAAAAGTACGGAAACTTTCCTCTGCGGTTTTTGAGACGATGAAGTATACACAAGGCGCGACCACTACAAGCACAACCGCGGGCGAAGCGCTCGCTCTGGGGAAAGGCGTGTGTCAGGACTTCGCCCATATTCTGATCGCCCTCTGCAGGCTTTCCGGCATACTTGCACGGTATACCGCCGGCTTCATGGAAGGCGAAGGCAGCGCCCACGCATGGGTTGAGTATTACGAAAACGGTTCGTGGAGGGCGGTTGACCCAACGCACAACCGCCTTGTTGAAACCGGCTATATAAAACTGTCGCACGGATGGGATTTCGGCGATTGTTCCATTGAGAGGGGCGTTTTTTCCAGCGTTGCCGGCGGAGGATGCGTCGAACAAACGCTCAATGTGCAGCTTCAGGTGGGGATGCGCGATTTTTATGCGTAAAATAAACAACCGCAACGATGCTCGGCGGTATTGAAGATTTCTCCTTGAAATCTTTGCGTATGTGGGAAGGACAAATCCCCCACACCCCAGTGTTCCGCAACAAGCGGCGGGGTATTAAACCAAAAAGGGCTACGCCCTAATAAAGAGCCTTTCCCAAAAGGCGCAGAGCGACAATTTTGGAAAAGGCTGGAAATAGACGTGAAAAAGGGGCTTGCATGGTAAAAACCATTGTATCTGAAGAGTTGCCGGTTGGAGAGAAATTCGAGATACGCAAAAACATCATATCCGGCGGAACGTCCGGAAAACGCTTTTGCGTGGTGACAGGCGCGCACGGGGACGAACTTGAAGGGCAGTACGTATGCTTTGAACTGGCGCGGCGGCTGAACCAGCATATCGAGCGACTCAACGGCAATGTTGAAATCTATCCGGCGCTGAATCCACTCGGCGTTGATTCCATCACGCGAGGTTTTCCGGGCTTTGATCTTGACATGAATCGCATCTTTCCGGGCGAGGTGAACGGGCATCTCATCGAAAACACCGCGTATAAAATCATTCAGGACTTGCGGGGCGCGGACATGGCGCTTGACATCCACTCCAGCAACATTTTCCTGCGGGAAGCGATGCAGGCGCGTGTCAACATACAAACCGCCGGCACGTTGCTGCCTTTCGCCAAAATGCTCAACACGGACTTTATATGGATTCACGACGCGGCGACAGTCTTGCAGTCAACGCTGGCGCACTCGCTGAACGAGGCCGGTACGAAAACGCTTGTCGTGGAAATGGGCATCGGTATGCGGATCACGAGGGAATATGGCGACAGGCTCGTTGACGGCATCTTCAACGTGCTTGCCCGCATGGGCATGTGGACCGGAGACATCGGAGAAACCTCCGCGACCATAAAAGAACCGATTGTTTCATCCGGCGGAGAGGTGTTTTTTATGAACGCCGAAACGTCCGGCATCATCATCCCGGAAGCATCCCACTCATCCTATGTCGAAAAGGGGGAGCGGCTCTGCCAGATAGTCGAACCGTTTGAGGGCAAGGTGTTGCAGGACGTACTTTCGCCGGTTGACGGGTTCCTGTTTACCATGCGGACGTTTCCCATCGTGTACGAAGGCTCTCTGATAGCCCGCATCTATAAACACGGCGCGGAGGAGGCGGAACAATGAAAAAAGAACTCATTTTTGATTTGAAATCTCCATACCGGAATAATTTCCAGATTTATGCGTTTAGATTCGGGAACGGGCGGCCTTCCGCCGCCATTGTCGGGGCTATGCGCGGCGACGAGGCGCAGCAGCAGTTCATCTGTTCCCAAGTTGTGAAGAACCTTATCGGCATTGAACAGCGGGGGCTTATCCGCGAGGGGCATGAAATTCTGGTCATTCCTTCGGCGAATCATTTTTCCATGAACATCAACACCCGCTTCTGGGCTATGGACAATACGGACGGCAACCGCATGTTTCCTGGCTATGATAAAGGCGAAACCACCCAGCGCATAGCCGCCGCCCTGTTTGAGGCGGTCAAAGGCTACCAGTTTGGCATTCAACTCGCCTCGTTTTACCTTCACGGCGATTTTATTCCGCACGTACGGGTGCTGGACACCGGATATCAGGACATGGAGGCGGCGAAAACGTTCGGCATGCCATACGTGCTTCTTCGCGATCCGGTTTCATTCGACACCACGCTGCTGAATTACAACTGGCAGATTTTCGGCACGCAGGCGTACTCCGTGTATTCGGGCTATACAGACGCCGTCAATAAGCGCTCGGCGAAACTGTCGTGGAAAGCGATCCTCCGTTTTCTGCATAAGAACAAGATCATCACGTATCATATACACGATGGGTACAACCCGGCGATAGTAAACGAGAAAGACCTGTACAGCGTCACGTCAACCCGGGGCGGCATTCTGTACCAGCGGCGCTGGGCCGGAGACGATGTGAAGCGGGGCGATCTCATAGCGAAAATCCTCGATCCATACGACGGGTCGACGTTAAGCGAAATCACCGCGCCGGTTTCGGGAGAGTTGTTTTTCTCTCATCAGAAGCCGCTGGTAAGTCAGAATACGCTTATTTACCGGATCGCGGAATACTCATAAGGCGCGGAAGCAGTTTGAAAATGGAATTTGCGCATTGTTTTAATATAAAAAAGACCGCGCTGGCGGGTTTGTCTCTTGAAGAGCTGACGGACATGTTAAAACCGTTGCCCGCGTTCCGCGCAAAACAGATTTTCAGATGGTTGATGCGAGGCGTCCGGTCTTTCAACGATATGACAGACATCTCTTTTGCCGTACGGGAAGCGCTGGAAAAACGGTTTTCCCTGTATTCGAGCGTTATTTCACAACGGCTTTCCGACAATGACGGTACAGTGAAAATCCAGCTTGCGCTGGAAGACGGCCGCACCATAGAATCGGTGCTGTTGTCTGACGGCAAAGAGCGGAAAACAGCCTGCATTTCAACGCAGGTCGGGTGCGCAATGGGCTGCGTGTTCTGTAAAACGGGACGCATCGGCTTCAAACGCAATGTAAGCGCCGGTGAGATTATCGAGCAATTTCTACACCTGCGTTCTATAGCGGCGTTTTCCAATGTGGTGATCATGGGCATGGGAGAGCCGCTGCTCAACTTGCCCGCCCTGCGGGAAGCGCTGGCTTTTGTCTCAGGCGGCGGCATTGGCGTCGCGGGTGGCGCCTTCTCCAAACGCAGGATTACAGTGTCAACAGGCGGCATAACTGCGGGCATATGCGACTTGGCGGATAACGGTCCGGATATACGGCTTGCCGTATCCCTCACAACCGCGGATGAGTCGTTGCGTGAAAAACTCATGCCGGTGACAAAAACAAACCCGTTGCCGCTCCTCAAAAAAGCCTTGCTCTACTATCAGCGGAAAAATCTAAACCGCATCACTTTGGAGGCGGCGCTATTGCGGAACATCAACACCTCCCGGAAACACGTTGATCTCTTGGCGGAATTCGCGCAAGGGTTGGACGTGGCGGTAAACGTCATCCCCTGGAATCCGGTTGCGGGATTGCGGTTTGAGGGGGCGCCTTTGCAAGAGCCGGAGAAGGCGGAAGTCGAACAGTTCATCGCGGCTTTGCAAAGAAAGGGAGTGAACGTAACGGCGCGCTTCAAGAAGGGGCGGGGAGTCGCGGGCGCGTGCGGGCAGTTGGGGTGACGGCTGATTTGGGCATAATAGTATAGCTCATAACGATAGGAAAATGCCGTGGACATCGCCATCATGGACAATATGGTATTATAAAGCCCGTACATGGCCGTTGTTTTGGGTCTTTGGCAAGCGAAGCTTGGGCGGCCTTATGGATGGCGATCCGCATGGTATAAAAAATAATGTGCGCCACGTACAAAAAGAGGAAGTACGGCAGCCCGCCCGCCTGGGGCAGTTTATGGGTTGTAAAGAACAGAAGCGCTATAGAAACCGCCATTCCCGCGTCGCCTATAGCAATGAAGGGCCGGTATTTGCCGAACCTGCCCTCTGTCTTGTCAATCATCAGTGCGATAATCGGAGTGGAAAACGGCTATGCGCATCCCGCCCATATCCACGCGATAGCCGGTGATTGCGCCCGCCGCATTGAAGCCGCCTCCACCCTCGGCGAGTTCACCCGTCTTTCCGAACAGAACGATTGACTTTAACCTAAACGAACCGCTGTCCTTGACCTTTTTGGCGGAAAAGTTCAACGTCAATCCCAGCGATCTTTCCAACCAATTCAGACAGGAAAAAGGCGTAACCCTCACGAATTACATCAACACCAAGCGAATGGAACACGCGGCCTCGCCGCTCCGCGCCAGCGACTATATCCAGGAAAGAGCGGAGCGATGCGGGTTTCTGGACATCAATTATTTTTCACATCTCTTCAAGCGGCGTTACGGGCTGTCGCCAAGCAAGTTTCGCAAGGCGAGCGGAGGGATTGAGAGAGTGGAAGACAAGGGTGCGGCGCGACAATGCTATTCTATAAAATAGCGTTTATGGGGTTTGTATGGGCAAATCCGGATAAGATAAAAGCGGCGCGAAAGACGGCCAGCCGCGCTTTATCTTCCGCCGTCATTGGCTATTGGGCAACCGGAGGCTGTTCCTCTAACGTCTGCAGGTTGAGAAAAATCGCCTGGAACGCTTCATACGGCATTGTGTTATATTTCGTTTCATGGTATGATCCTTTTGGTACTGTTATAGTTACCTATATCTCATTTTTTAGGAGAATTATATGAAAAAAGCAAACACAGTAGCGATTGTGCTATTGCTCGGCCTGGGGATGCTCTCCCCTTTGTACGGAACCGGAAGCGGAGAGTCTTCCTCCACTGCCGGTACGGGTGCGGTGACCTTGGTCATGGGATCATGGCGGGCAGACGACGTGGTCCAGATGAACAACCTGCTGGCGGAGTACAAGAAGCTCAAGCCCAACGTAACGATTCAGTTCCGGCCAACCAACCCGCCGGATTACAACGCCACACTGCGCTTGCAACTGGATAGCGGCACCGGCCCCGATCTGATGTACGCGAGAAGTTACGCGCCAGGGCGGGAGCTATTTAGCGCAGGCTATTTCGCCGACTGTAGCGGCATTCCCGGAGTCGCGCAAAACTTCAGCGCGGCAAACCTTGCTCCCTGGCAAATGCCGGATGGCAAAGCCTTCGCGGTTCCTTTCGCGGCCGTTTCCCACGCGGTCTACTACAATAAAACGATCTTTCAGAAGGAAGGGCTTTCCATCCCCCAGACATGGGAAGACTTTCTCGCTCTCTGCGCCACGCTTGCCGACAAAGGCTATACGCCGCTGGCCAACGGTGTAGCCGAGGAATGGGATATTCTTGAAGTATTCTACCTGGGTATGCTCCCCAACTTCATAGGTGGCGCAAAAGAACGCGCCGCCTATGAATCCGGCGCCAAGAAACTGAACGACGCCAATTTTGTCGCCAGTTTCCAGGCGGCGGCCGACGCGGCAAAGTACCTTCCCAAAGGCTTTGAGTCCGTTACCTACAACGATTCCCAAGCGCTTTTCAACACCCAGCAGGCGGTGATGTTCATGGACGGATCGTGGACAGCCGGCGTGTATGCGGACGCGCCCTTTGAATGGGGGCTGTTTGCCATGCCCGCGCCACGAGGCCGCGCCACACTCATCACGTTCCACCCCGACATGGCGATCACCTATAACAAGGCGACGAAGCATCCCCAAGAATGTGGGGAATTCCTCGCGTGGCTTGCCTCGCCGGAAGGCGCGGCGATAGCGTCAAAAGCGCTGCCGGTGGGCTTCTTCCCGATGATCAACGCGCCCATCAAGCTGAATGATCCCCATGCCAACGAATTCCTTGCCCTCAACAACGGGAAGGATACCGACGCCCGCTTTGTATGGCCCAAGTTCCTTGACCTCTACGCGCCAATGAACGAGGCGGTTATCAAGGTTTTGAAGGGAGAACTGACCCCGCAACAGGCGGCCAACAACATGGAGACGCAGGCGGCGGCGCTGCGCTAGGAGGACGCCAATCAGCCGGCGCGCCTTTCGGGGTTTTGCTCTTCAAGGAGCGCCGGGTCTTGCCGCCCCGCACGCGGGCAGACACTGGCGTTTGAAACAAGAAGCCGTCCGCCTTCAGGCGGACGCTCGTTTATAGGAGCGACTTATGCTAACGAAGTTCCGAAAAAGATATGCGGCAGGCGCAGGAACGATTGCCACTTGGCTGCCGTATTTAGCGCCGGCTCTGATTTTCTACGTGGTCTTCATGGCTTGGCCCCTCCTCAACTCGCTGTGGTTGAGCCTCTACACAGGACAGGCGGGAACCGGCCGTACTTTCACCGGCTTGGACAATTTTGTCAAACTCTTTACCGTGGAACAGTACGTGGTACGCTACCGAGGCGCCTTCGCCCATACGCTCGTCTTTTTCTTTATCCATTTAGTCGTTCAAAACGGTCTCGGCATCCTCTTCGCCGTGCAGCTCACCGGTAAAAAACTGAAAGCCAGGGAGTTTTACCAGACCATGATCTTCATACCAGTTACTCTCGCGGTGCTGGTAACCGGGTATCTCTGGAAACTCCTCCTCAATCCGGTGTGGTGCGGCCCCTTTCTCGAAAAACTCCATCTCGGCTTCCTCGCGCGCCCCTGGCTGGGCGACCGGTTTACCGCCCTTATCAGCGTGTCTTTAGTTTCCTGCTGGCAATGGATGGGTATACCGGTGATGATGTTTGTGGCCGCCCTGCGGAATATCAGCGACGACTACTTCGAAGCGGCTTCGATTGACGGGGCAAGCCCGGCGCAGCTATTCTGGCGTATCAAACTCCCGCTGATAAAACCAGTGGCGGGCATGGTTGCCATTCTTACCTTTGTCAACAACTTTAACGCCTTTGACGTCGTGTTCTCGATGGAGAACGTCAACGGCGCTCCCAACTACGCGACCGACCTCATCGGTACCCTGTTCTACCGTGTCGGGATAGCGGGGCAGCATCCGGTCGGCATCCCGGATCCGGGCATGGGAGCGGCTATCGCAACGATTACCTTTTTGGTGCTGTGCCTTGGGGTCATACCGACTCTGAGGGCAACCCAGGGGAGGGACTAATGAAACGCGCCTCGCTGGAACGCCAAAACCGGCATATCCCATCACATATCATTCTGGGGATTTGGACATTGATCGTGCTTTTTCCCCTTTGGGTGATGGTGATCAATTCTTTCAAAGACCGCCTTTCCATCTATCAAAACCCCTTCGGGCTGCCCAAAAAATGGAATGTCGCCAACTACACGACCGTTCTTGCCGACGGGGATTTTCTCGGTTACTTCAGAAACAGCTTTATCGCCGTGGTACTCTCCCTTGTCATCCTGCTCATCATCGGCGCTCTGGCAGGGTACGCGCTTGCCTGCTGGCGGGGCCGGATTTCCCGCGCAATCTACTTTTTCTGCATCGCCGGCATGATGCTCCCCATCAAAATCGCCTCGATACGCCTCCTGGAACTGGTCAAGTTGCTAGGATTGCTCAACACAATCTGGGCGCTCGTGCCGATCTATGTGGCAATGGGCATCCCGATAGCGATATTCGTCCTGACGGAGTTTATCCGCGCCATTCCCTATGAATTGACCGAGGCGGCCATTATTGACGGAACAGGGCGCTTAGGCACGCTCCTGTGGATCATCGCCCCTCTCTTGCGTCCGGCCCTCGCCACTGTCGCCATCTACAACCTGGTGCCTTTCTGGAACGACCTCTGGTTTCCCCTCATCTTCATAAGCGACGACCGCGCGAAAACGGTGCTTTTGGGCGTAAGCCGGCTCTTCGGCCAGTACCAGACCGATTGGTCTAAAGTGCTCGCCGTGCTGACCCTGTCGGCTATTCCAGTCATCGCGCTCTACCTCACCGCCAGCAAGCAGTTCATCAAGGGACTTACCGCCGGCGCCGTGAAGGGATAGCGGTTGTCAGCGCGAGGAATTTCAAAGAGAACGCTAATCCCGCCGAAGTCCTACATCATAGTCCCGGTGGGGACAGATCCCTGCTCCCGCCGCTGTCTTGATCGGCCTCCCGATCCAGGGCTGATCGGCCTCCCGATCCAGGGCTGATCGGCCTCCCGATGCAAGGCTGATCGGCCTCCCGATGCAAGGCTGATCGGCCTCCCGATCCAGGGCTGATCGGCCTCCCGATGCAGGGCTGATCGGCCTCCCGATGCAAGGCTGATACGCTTTATTCCTTATCTTTTATTTTTTGCCTAAGCCTGCGCGGTTAGCTTGAACTCCGAGTGTATTTCCCGCAGGTTCTTTAACAGCGCCCCGCCGCCTTTCGCTGAACTTTGCGTAAACACCTTGAGGCGGTAATCCTTGCCAGGGGCTAGCGCGGCCGGGACAATCGCCTTGAGGGTGCGCGGTTCGTTCACCGCGAGGATATCCGCCTTAACCGGTGGATTTTCGCCATTGTCGAAGAAGAGGCCGGCTTCATCCTTGTGCGCCGCGTCGCCGTCGATCTTGAGGCCGTAACCCCGGACAGTCAGAAGGTTGCCGATGGTCAACACCTCGTCCATCTGCCCTGTATACTCGTCCACCGCCTCGGCGATAAGGCCGTCGCGCTGGTCGATGCCGTCAAACTCGACCCGCACCCGCGCCCGGATGTAGTTCCGCAAGGCCGCGCTGGCCTGGAGCCGGGCTTCGGGATGAACGCCTTCAGGGAGGCTGGTCTCAGCGCCTTCGTACTCACCGGGCAGGCGGATGCTCAGGTTGAAGACCGGGGTCTTGATCTTGTAGCCGTCCGCAGCCAGGTAGTAGATGAGTTCGCAGGCTGCGGCGAAGCCTTCCTCAATGACCCGGGGGTCGGTCTCGATGTTGTAGACCTCGGCTTTGCTGGCGATGCCGTGGATGTCCAGTTCCGGCTGGAACACGGCCCTGAGGTTGTACGGCTTTTTCGCATCCGGCAAAAAAGCGTGGACGAACTTTGCCATAATCTTGTGGATTACGTCTTTTACGGTAAAATCCAATGCCATTTCAGATTGCTCCTTATATATTTCTTCTTTCCGGCATTTTACCAGTTCAGAGGCGTTTTTGTCCACTGCCTTCTTGTTCAGCGATTGGGCGAATGGAACGCGCGGCCCCGCCGCTCCGCGCCGGCGGCTATATTCAAGAAATAGCGGAGCGAAAGACGGGCGGCGAAGCGCGCTTTGGCGTCAGGTTCGCAGACGTGCGAGCAGTTTCTTCAAATCCTCCCATGCGGGGCGTTTCAGGCTTGCGTCGCGCAGAAGGGCGCTCGGATGATAGGTGGCAATGAGGGGAATGGCGGGCGCGGCGGCATCATCCGGCTGATGGTTCAGCGGATAGTCAGGCGTGTAGTCAAAAAACGTTCCGCGCAGCCGCCCGATGCCTTCGTTTGTGCGGAGCATGGTTTGCGCCGCGATTCTTCCCATGCAGAGAATATACGCCGGACGCAGAATCCGCATCTGCCGCGCAAGAAACGGGGCGCAGGCCGCGGTTTCTTCGGGTAAAGGATCGCGGTTGCCAGGCGGTCGGCATTTTACGGTGTTGGTAATGAAACAATTCGTCGTACGGGAAAGATTGACGCTGGCGAGCATACGGTCAAGAAGATGTCCCGCGGCGCCCACAAAAGGTTTGCCCCGCTCGTCTTCTTCAGAACCGGGCGCTTCGCCTATGACCAGCGCGAGCGGCTGTTGGACGCCTTCGCCCGGCACGGGAAGAATGCGCAGAGCGCGCAAGCCGCACGCCCTGCATTCGCGGACTTCCGCCGCTATAGTTTCAAGGCTGTCGCCGCCGCCGGCTCCCGCGACGGATTGCGCCGCGTCATCCTCAAAGACGGGCGTTTCCCTCTCCCGCCAATGGCTATCCCGCAGGAAGCCGCCGGCCATATCAAGCAGTACGGCCAGCCGCGCTTTATCTTCCGCCGTCATTCGCGGTTATTGGGCAATCGAAGTGTATTCCTCTAACGTCTGTAGGTTGAGGAAAATCGCGCCGCCGTCCGCGCTTTCGGTGAGCAGCCTGTCCCGATAGAACATTATTGACGCGAAAGGATGAACCGCAACCGAAGAAGCGGCCTGAAGCTTTAGATTGGAATCAAAACGCGCCAGATAGAAGCTGGCGGGACCGGACGCGCCAGCGGCAATGGCGGCGTCATTGCTTGCGGCAATGGCGTACAGATCGTTTCCACTCACCCAGAGCAGGCTGTGGACGCTTATGGCGTCCGCGCCCCGTTCCACAGTTTCAAGCGTGTCAATCGCTATCTTCACCAACCGGTACGACATTGAATCATCGTGCGCGGAAAGAGCGATAATATCGCCATTGACGATGTTTATGGTTCTTATATTCAACAAACCGGCTTCCGAATCTTTTATCCATGCGCCAGTAGCCGCATCAAGCTGAACGATCTTGCCCAATGGCGAATCCGCCGCGCCGAGAACCGCGCCAAACAAGACAGACCGGATTTCTTGCTCTTCATTATTCGCCAGTTCCCGCTGATCATTGTTTATCAACTCCCGCTGATCATTGTTTATCAACTCCTGCTGATCTTGGGCTATCTCCCGCCGTTCCTGCTGGGCTTCCGCAGTCTTTTGTTCGGCAAACGCCTGACTCTGTTGCGCATCTTCTTCCGTCTGGGCGACGGCTTCTTCTCGTCGCGCGAGTTCTTGCTCGCGCCGCGCATCCTCTCCATCATCCCCATCATCCCCGGAAGCCGCCGCCTCCTGTTCACGCTGTCCCCGTTCCTGCGCAAGCCGCTCCCGCTCCTGTTCGATGGCTTCCCGTTCCTGCGCCGCCGCCTGCTCTTGCGCTTGCGCCCTCCGCTCGGCTTCCTCCGCTTCCCGCTCCTTTAAGTCCACCATGTCCTGCCGCGTCTCTATACCCATGTCCTGTTCTTTCCGTTGCTCTTCCACC
>JAITIK010000085.1 GCA_031279555.1 Treponema sp.
TATAACTATTGGTATCCGTCTTTTCGACTGGCAGGCAAGGAGAAGCTGGGGACGGCCGCTACAAGAAAATCTATGAAAAGATCCCGAAGACGCCCTGCCAGCGGCTGCCTGAATCTGCCGGGGTGTCGGAGGAAAGCACGGCGGCGGAAAGACGACAGTGATCCGTCGTTTTGAACAGCCGTTTAAACGGGGCGATAGAGCGGCTCTTGAAAATAAACGGGGAAAAGGGAAAGGTGAAACAAGCCTCCGATCAGGAGGCTTGGCAGGCCAAAGCGGTCTGATTTGGGCCAGGTTTTAGTTCTGAGTGAGGAACTGGCCCTTTTTTGGCTAGATTAATTTTGAGGCAATGCTGGACATTGCATTTTGTTTTAATTCATGGTATTATCATCATAAACGGAGTTTCTAAATGGCGTCTAAATCTTTGAATGCCGTACTAGGATCCTGTGGGACTTTGCGTAATTTGTGTGGAAAATTGCGTAATTCTACGTGTTTCGAGGCTTCTTTGAGAGTTTGCATGGAACATTTTTGTGATAAATCACAAAAATGTCCGATTTTAAGGGCAAAACCCCACAAACTCCTAGTATTGGTTTCTCTGCTTCTTTTGTTCGGTTGCCAAAAAGCCGAAAAAGTTTCCGTTCCCAAAGACGCCCTCATCGTGGGCTTCTCCCAAATAGGAGCGGAAAGCGCGTGGCGGATACGCAACACCCAATCGGTACAGGAGGCTGCGGAACAGGCGGGCATTCAGCTTATCTTCGCTAACGCGGAGCAGAAGCAAGAAAACCAGATCAAAGCCATACGTTCATTTATCGCGTACCAGGTTGATGTTATCGCCTTTGTTCCCATCGTCGTTTCCGGCTGGGATAACGTGTTGCAGGAAGCGCGGAAAGCGGGGATTCCGGTGCTGGTAACAGACAGGAAAATTGACGCCGATGAGAGCCTCTACGCGGGATTTATCGGGACGGACAGCGAAAAAGAAGGCCGCGAAGCCGCATTTTTTCTTCTTGACAAGTTCGCCGGACGCAAAGCCGGGGATATGATCCGTATCGCCGAGTTTTTAGGCACCATAGGTTCTTCGGTTGCGGAGGGCAGGGCAAAAGGTTTCAGGGATATTATCGAAAAGGAGCCGGGGTTCGAGATTTTCTATTCAGAGTCCGGCGATTTCATGCGTTCCAAGGGCTACGAACTTATGCGGAGGCTTCTTGAAAATCGCTCGCAGATTGACGTCCTCTTTTCCCATAACGATTCTATGACCTTGGGCGCTATGGACGCCATGCGGGAGGCGGGACTGCGGCCGGGCAAGGATATAGCGATCATCACCATTGACGCGCAACAGAAAGCCATTGACGCCCTCAAAGCCGGCGAAGTCAACTGCGTCGTCGAATGCAACCCTAACTTAGGGCATCTCATCATGGACATTGCCAAACAATTAGCCGCAGGCGGTCAAGCGTCCCGCCTCATCCATGTGGACGAATCGGTCTTCCGCGAGGGAGACGATCTTTCCGCTCTGCCGCCCAGGGGATACTGAGGCGTGTTATGGGGTTTGATACGCTCAAGGAAACCGTTGATTCGCTTTTCACGGCCCGGCAAAGTGTCAAAGGCGCCATAAAAACTTCACACATCGTCATCATCATCTTCATGCTCATTCCCCTGCTCGTTTCCGCGGGAACCGCTCTCTACAATTCTCTGAGTTACGACAGGCTCATCACCAATGTAAACAGAACCAATTCGCTTAATCGGATCGTTAAAACAGAAATCGCTAATGAACTGTGGGATATTGTGACGGGGAATATGAGCTTTGCGGACGGCAGGCAGTACGCGATTATCGAACACATCAACAGTGAAATTGAAGGGATTCGCCGGGCAGCCGGAGCGGAAAACCGTCGTCTCCTTGACGTGGCTCACCGGGCTATGAATACCCTTGTCTCTTATGTCGATCTTTTGGGCAACCGGATGCGGGCGAACGCCCCGGTTGTTGAAAACGAACGTATCCTTGATGAGATACGCGGCGTCGCTGTTCTGGTATCCGACACCTTGCAGGATTTTACCATGCTCGAAATTGAGTCCGCCGCTGGAACCAACGAGATCATCAAAAAACGCACCCGGGTTTTGTGGACGCTTGAAATCGTGATGTTCATTCTTGTTGTTGTTTTTTCAAATATGCTGCGGTCTTCCGTCGCGTATGGCGTACAAAGGTCTATCAGCGCCTTGGTCGCCTTTTCCGGACGCATTTCCTCAGGCGACCTTGAAGCGCGGGCGGCTCTTCCCAAGGTAGAGGAGTTTGATCCCCTTACGGAAAATCTTAATATCATGGCGGCGAGAATCAAGGAATTAATTGAAGCTAACATTGAAGAACAACGCAACTTGCAAAAAGCCGAGATGAGAGCCCTACAAATGCAAATCTCCCCTCATTTCCTTTACAATACCCTCGATACCATTGTCTGGCTTGCCGAGGGGAAACAATGGGAACAGGTGATCTCCGTCACCAGAGCCCTTTCAGCGTTTTTCAGGCTTTCGCTTAACCAAGGGAACGAATGGGTGACAGTTGACAACGAATTCAAACACATCGAAAGTTACATGGTTATCCAGAAGATCCGTTATCGAGACATTCTTGATTATTCGATTGTGTACGACAAAACCATGGAGAATAAAATCATCCTTAAATTGCTGTTGCAACCTCTGGTGGAAAACGCGCTCTACCACGGCATCAAAAACAGGCGGGGACGGGGAATGATAACCGTTAAGGGCTGGACATGCCATGATGACACAACTGGAGGGCATGAAGAGGACTCGCTTTATCTCAGCGTTTCTGACAATGGCGCGGGAATGAGCGAATGCCGCCTCAATGAGATCAGGCGATATATGGAAGAGCCTGACAAGCCTCCTCCTCAGCAGGCAAACGGACAAGGCGGCTACGGCCTTTACAATGTGAGCCGCCGTCTAGAATTATATTATGATATGAAGGGACTTCTTCACATTACAAGCTCCCGCAATGAGGGAACAACGGTGACCGTAAAAATACCCGGAGACAGCTTCCATGCTTAAAGTATTCCTTGTGGAAGACGAGATCGTCGTACGTGAGGGCATCCGAAACAGTGTGCCGTGGGGAAAGACCGCCTACATCCTGGCTGGCGAAGCTCCCGACGGGGAAATGGCCCTCCCCATAATCCAAGATATTAAACCAGACATCATCATAACCGACATACGTATGCCCTTTATGGACGGACTTGCCCTCTCGCGTATCGTACGGAAGACCCTGCCCTGGATCAAAATCATCATCCTTTCGGGACACGACGAATTTGAATATGCTCGGGAAGCCCTTTCAATCGGTGTGGAGGGCTACCTTTTAAAACCCGTCTCCTCTGATGATATGCTCAAGGCGCTGGACAAAGTGGCGCTGAGGATCAGCGAAGAACAAGCCAACCTGCGGGACATTGAAAACCTCAAGGAAAAACTCCGCGACGCCTCCAGCCTTCTGCGGGACAAGTGGCTGGGAGATTTTATCAACGGAAGGATTTCAGGAACCTCGGCGCTGGAAAATGGCAAGGACTTTGGCGTGGACTTGTCGTCCCGATTCTACATCGCCTGCGCCATAGCGGTAAAACCATCTTGTGGAAAAACCGCCCGTCAAGGCGCCGTAGGCCCGCTAGCGGCGGCGTTCATCATCAAATCAATAACCGAAAACTATTCCTCCTGCGTCTTCTTTAAAGAGAGCGCCGCCGCTTTCGCCTTCATCGTCAAGGGCGACACCGCTTCCGCAGTGGAAGAAACCGCCTATACCATAGCCCAGGCGGTTATTCACGAAGTCCGGCGCGATACAGACTACGGCGCCGCCATCGGGATCGGACCCGGCGTGGAACGCGCCGGCGAAGTTCCCGCCTCCTTTAAGGCGGCCTTGGCCACCGCGAAAACCCTGGCTGAAAAAAGCCAATTCAAAATAGCCGACGCCGGCAATGCCGCCGGATGCCCTCCATCATGCATCTCTGATACAACTTTCTATAAAAACGCGCCGTTTTCCAGCATCAACGGCGACTTCATGTTCACCAAACTCAAGTACGCCGCCAAGGGAGATGTGGATTCGATACTGGAAGGATACACGGGAATGTTGGGAAACAGTTTTGATGAAAACCCCATGTTTGCGTACCTTGTAACCGGCGAGATCATCATAGCGGCGTCCAGAATCGTAGAAACCCTTGGAGGCGATATTACAATCATTTCCCCTTTCGCGCTTACTCAAAATGAAGTGAGCGAATTCGCCTCCTCAAAAGAAGCTTTCCTTAAAAAACTTCGTTCTCTCCTGAACGTGGTAATCGAATGGCGAGACGCTCACTCTGGCGGCCGCTATCAGGCGGTCATTATGAAGGCGCGGGAATACATCGATCTCAACTACACATCGGGAGAAATATCCCTCCATTCCACCGCCAATTCTATAGGCATAAGCCCCAACCACCTCTCCGCCGTTTTTGCCCAAGAGACAGGCGAAAACTTCATTGACTACCTTACCAGAGTGCGTATTGAAAAAGCCAAGTTTCTCCTTAAAAACACCGCCATGAAAAGCGCCGACATCGCCTATGAAACCGGTTTTAACGATCCTCACTATTTCAGCTACATCTTCAAAAAGAACACCGGAATGTCGCCGAGGAAGTACCGAAACATCGGGAAGTAGCCGCACTTCGGCGCGAATGAACCGCTACGCCACAGAACGCACGAAGCGGCGGGGCATCCTGTCCGTGCGGTTCGTTCTGTCCGGAAATGCATCATCTGTGGAACTGCCGCCATTTTTTGTTGGCGTTACTGATTCGAACCGTCGCAGAGCGGCGCGGTATTAGTACGTGTTCACACAAAAGTTAAGAGAGGAAAAAGCAGATAAAGTAAGTTATGGAAGTAACGGAAAAACAATAGTTGGAGATAGCGCTATTGCCGCCGAAACGGCGGAGAAATGTCAGCATAGACAATCATAACTTGCTTAACGCGCCCATCTACCGGTGTGAAAATGGCGGTAAGCGGCGGAGTATGCCTCAAAGGGTTGGAAATTGGCGTGTAATCTATATCCGGTTGAGGCGGCGGGTGGAAAAGGGAGGGAAGGGAGGGTTGGAAGGAGTGTATAAGGCGCTGGGAAGAGAGAGGGCGCATGTATCGGGCGAGGCGTACGCTCTTGATGTAGCAATGGTCAAAACGCATTCGGATGCGCATGGAGGTGAAAACAAGGGGGTCGCAGGCGATAGGGGCGAGTCGAGGAGGATGGAACGCAGATACGCGGTAACGGCGGGGGACGGTCGGATTGTTCTAATGCGGCGTTTTGGATACAGCGGAAAAATGGGCGTCGTTGGAAATGATCGGAACACAGGACTATACGGTCGCTCTTGATGGATGTGAGCGTATAAAGACGGGCGGACGCGGGTTGTGGCAAGGGGGTTGGAGTTTAATCCAGTGGTGCCGCCGAAACGGAAGCATGTTCGTGCGTGGGAGCATGACAGAGAACGCTCAAAACGGCGGGATGAGATGGAGCGAAGGGGTTTCGAGGGATTTGCGCCCGCTATGACAAGCTTGCGCGTATGTTTTCCGCTTTTATCTTTCCGCCTTGTATTTGTATTTCTTTGCGTTATGTGAACACTCACTAATGCCGCCGCAAAAAATTCAACCTTCCACCGTAATAAATCACACTTTTTCTGTAAAAATTTATAAAAAACAAAGGATCCTTAAAATTTTAAACAAAAGTTCATAATAAAAATCATGTATTCACTAGCCTTATGAGTGATAAACTTTTTATAAATTAATTCATAGGGAGGCTTTTATGAAAAAGCTATTAACAATTTTCTTCGCGCTTTGCGTAGCGTCTGCGGTTTTCGCCAGCGGCGATCAGCAAAGAGGTGGAACCGTCTCTTCCGGCTTGATCACGGTGGGCATCATCAACAATCCGCCTTCGGAGTCTGGCTATCGTACGGCTAACGACAAAGATTTCAAAGCTGTCTTTACGGTTGCCAATGGCTACGACGCTTCGTTCGCGTACAGTATTGTCTTTGAAGAACAACTGGTCGCGTTCAATCAGTTCGTTACAAACGGCGTGGATTACATTCTCCTCTCCGCCGCCGCTACTGACGGTTGGGATGACGCCTTGAGAGCCGCGCAGAGAGCCGGTGTCAAGGTGTTTCTTTTCGACCGTATGGTTTCTGCGTCTAGCAGCCTTTATGAAGCCGCCGTGGTTTCCGATATGGCCCAAGAGGGCAAGACCGCCGTCAACTGGCTGAAGGATCAGAAGCTTAGCGAGTACAATGTCATCCATATTCAGGGTGTTATGGGTTCCGATGCTCAAATCGGCCGGACCGCTGCTCTTGACGCTGAATTTAACGCCGGTATAATGAAGAAGGTCATTCAGCAGACGGGCAACTGGAGCGCTGACGAAGCGAAGGCTATTGTTCAATCTGTTATCAACGCTGGTACAAAGTTCAACGTAATTTATGCCGAGAACGATGATATGGCCAAGGGCGCTGTCGCCGCTCTTGATGCCGCCGGCATCACCCACGGTGTCGGCAAAGATGTCGTCATTATGGGTTTCGACTGTAACAAATGGGCTCTCAGGGAACTGCTTGCCAAGAACTGGAACTATGACGGTCAATGCAGCCCTTTCCAGGCGTCTGTTGTTGACCGTATGATTAAGGACATTGAAAACGGCAAGGCTCTCGCTCAGAAGATAATTATCTCTGAGGAGAAAGGATTTGACGCCAGGACAATCACTCAGGCCGATGTCGATAAGTACGGCCTTGGCGAATAACGTTTAAAACAGCGCGGGACGGATACGCGGGATATTCCCTCGCACCCGCCCTGTCGCGTTTTTCTTGCTATACCCGTAAAGGAGAATGTACAAAATTAGCTTTATGCAGGAAAAAGCAGTAGTAGCCATGCGGAAAATACGCAAAGCGTTTCCGGGAGTTCTTGCCTTGCAGGATGTGGACTTTACGCTTCGCAAAGGGGAAATTCACGCGCTTATGGGCGAGAACGGAGCCGGCAAGTCAACATTGATAAAGGTTTTGACCGGAGTCTACCCCAAAGATTTTGGACAGATTTATATAGACGGGACTGACAAGGCGGCAACCATTAAATCGCCGCAAGAAGCTCAAGCGCTTGGAATAAGCCCTGTTTATCAGGAAATTACGCTATGTCCTAATTTAACCGTCGCCGAGAATATGTTCATCGGACGCGGCGCGTACCGTTTTGTAAACTGGGGCGCCATGAGAAAGAAAGCTAAAGATATACTTGACAATCTCGGAATACCCGCCAGGCCCGCCCAGCAACTTGCGAATTGCTCACTTGCCGTGCAGCAGATGGTCGCGATCGCCCGCGCCATTGATATGGACTGTAAGGCGCTCATATTGGATGAGCCCACTTCGTCGCTTGACGACCATGAGGTGGCGAAACTATTCACGCTGATGCGCGGCTTAAAAGATCGAGGCGTCGGAATTGTCTTTGTCACGCACTTTCTTGAACAGGTATACGAGGTGTGCGACAGAATCACGGTTCTGCGCAACGGAGCGCTTATCGGCGAATATGACAGTAACAATTTGCCGCGTGTTGAGCTTGTTTCCAAAATGATGGGCAAAGAACTCGGCGACCTTTCAAAGATAGACCGTAGAGAGACAGGGCTTGATTTCGAAGGTGAACCCGTATATGAGGCGAAAGGAATTTCAAGCGCCGCCGGAGTCAGGCCGTTTAACTTTCAAATCAGACAAGGCGAGGTAAACGGATTTACCGGACTCCTTGGATCGGGCCGTAGTGAAAGCGTTCGCGCTATTTTCGGCGCCGACAGGATCACCGGCGGCATTGTGAGAGTGAACGGCAGGAAGGTGAAAATATCCAAGCCTATTGACGCAATGAAAAACGGGATAGGCTATTTGCCTGAAGACCGCAAAAACGACGGCATCATAGCCGACTTGTCGGTGCGTGACAACATTATTCTCGCCTTACAGGTTATGAAAGGATTTTTCAGGCCATTTGCCAAGGCGCAAGCCCAAGCCTTTGCCGATGAATATATAAAGGCGCTCAATATTAAAACAGCGTCTGCGGATACGCCCATCAAATCTCTTTCCGGCGGCAATCAGCAAAAGGTTGTCCTTGCGCGCTGGTTGCTGACGCATCCTATGTATCTTATCCTTGATGAACCTACCCGGGGCATTGATATTGCCGTCAAGGTAGAAATACAAAAACTTGTACTAAAACTTGCGGAAGAGGGTATGAGCATAACATTTATTTCATCCGAACTGGAAGAAATGCTTCGCACCTGTTCTCGTCTTATCGTTATGAGAGACCGTCATGTTGTAGGCGAGCTTAAAGGCGATGATATGACGCAGGATAAAATAATGCATACCATCGCGGGAGGCGCGGCAGAAAATGGCTAAACGAAATGACAATCTTGAAAAAAGAGAAAAAAGAATCGAAGATAAACCGAGGGTTTATGAAAATATCCAAGAGCGGACGGATTCAAGTGGCGAGCGCGTCATCCTCATAAAAAAACTTGTAAAATCAAATTTGATTATTCCGTTTTTTGGTCTGTTACTGATATTCCTGTTTAACTTGATTACAAACCCCGGATTTTTTAGAGTCGTCACCACTGTAAACAACGCCGGAAATACCGTTTTGTCTGGAAATATAATCAGTATTCTCGACAACGCCTCCGAGCTTGCGATATTGGCTTTAGGCATGACGCTGGTAACGGCGGCTTCGGGTGGACAAGATATCAGCGTTGGAGCCGGCATCGCAATAGCGGGCGGTGTTATGCTCAGAGTTCTCTGCGGAGACCAAGTCGCCCCCGAATTGATGCAGGCGCCTATAGTCGCCGCTCTTTTGGCGGGTTGTATAGTCGCGATGCTTTTTGGCGCGTTCAACGGCGCTTTGGTTTCTATATTTAAAATTCAACCGATGGTTGCCACGCTGATACTGTACACCGCCGGACGGTACATAGCCTATTGGATTAATGGCGGTGTTCTTCCCATTGTCTCAGAGCCGCAATTCAAATACTTCGGCAATTTTATCCCCGGCGTTCCCGTTCCTACGCCTGTTTTTATCACGACAGTCTGTATGATTATAATGGCACTGGCGTTAAAATTCACCAATCTCGGTCTTTACACGCAGGCGGTGGGAATAAACGAAAGATCAGCGCGCTTAAACGGGATCAACCCTGTGTTTATCAAATTTTTGGCGTATGTCATAATGGGGCTTTGCGTTGCCGTCTCCGCATTCATCAAGGTCAGCAGAAATGCCACAATCAATCATACGACTATCGCCGCCGATATTGAGATGGACGCGATTTTAGCCGTCGCTATTGGAGGAAACGCGCTTGGCGGAGGTAAATTTAGTATGTCTGGCTCCGTGATAGGCGCGTATACCATTCAAGCCCTGATGACAACCCTCTACGCGGCCGGAGTCGGTTCGGATTCGCTTAAGGCTTTTAAAGCGATAGTTATCGTCATTATTGTCGTTGTAAGCTCGCCTGTTGTCAAAAATATGTTCAGCAAAATTGTGAGCGACTGTACGGCGTCAACCACATCTGCCGCGACGAAGGAGAATAGGTAAATATGTTCAAAAAAAGAGAGCCTCTTACGGACACCAGCTTGTTGCTTGCTGTAACTATGTGTATTTTTATCGTCTTGTACGTTTTTTCCATATTTGTTTTTGGCGGCGGCTTTACAAGACCGCAGCAATTCTTAAATCTCTTCAACGAAAACGCGGCACTTATTATTCTTTCCTGTGGATTGAGCGTTGTCATGGTTGGCGGCGGCATAGACATTTCAGTAGGTGGTATAACCGCTTTGGTGTGTATGAGTTGTGTCGTCGGCATTGACGATAAGGGCTTGGGCATTTTCGGCGCGTTATTGTTGGCGCTCATGCTAGGGCTTGGGTTCGGCGCTGTTCAGGGATTCCTCATCTCCTATTTGGATATTCAGCCGTTCATCGTCACGCTTGCCGGCATGTTCTTTGCGAGAGGCGCGACGACAATGGTTGAGGTTAAACCGCGCTCGGTACAAAATGAAGCGTTTAAAGCGTTAAAGGATATTGAGATAACGATTCCTAGGCTTGGTTACGAAGCTAAAAACGGAAATTATATTGACGCGCAGATAGAGGTGGGCGTTGTAATCTCGCTTTTGGTGGTAGGCATTGTCTTTTGTATCCTTAAATGGACGCGGTTTGGGCGCAATCTTTATGCTGTAGGCGGCAATATCCAAAGCGCGTTAATGCTGGGTATCAATGTTAAACGCACAAAGTTCTACTCCTATCTGTTTTGCGGATTGTTAGCCGGAATTGGCGGGTATGTGTATCTTATGCATACCGGTTCGGGATCTGTTACCCAAGCTACCGGCGCGGAAATGAAGGCTATCGCGGCGTCTATTATAGGCGGAACATTGCTTACAGGCGGCGTCGGCAATATCATCGGAACGCTGTTTGGCGTACTGTCGCAAGGAACAATTAATAACATTGTGGTCGCTTTAAGGCTTAAAGGACCGTGGTGGCAGGGTATTACCACCGGCGCTATGCTGTGCTTCTTTATTGTTTTACAAAGCGTTATATTATCATACAGAAACCGGCGCCGCTTTTCCATGAGCGACGGGAGAAAATCATGAGCGGAAAATTTTTGGAGCGTTGAACCCGGCTCGTATTGAAGAGGTTTTGATTCGCAGTGAGGTCTAAATACCACGCGCTACAGGGCGGTGACCCTTTAGGGCGGTTGAAATTGGGCCGACAACAAAAGAGTTATATGCAATTTTTGCTGAAATATTTCGATTTTTTAAGAAAACATTTTGACTATATAGAGTTAGCGATACAAGAGTCGTTAATGATTCCGTATAATTCTTACAAAGGAGTTTTGCATGAAGAAAACGGTTGTTTTTGCTATATTTTTAGTTTTGATTTCTTTATCGATTTTCGCACAAGGTTTTTATTTTGACATTGGTTTGCTGGGTCTTGGTAAAGTCTGGACAGAAATTGAAGATATTGATATGGTTGATGCCTTAAAAGATGCCGGGGTCAGTGTTGATTATTTTACGTAAACCCCGGCTATGCCGTGTCTTGCGTTATCCGAACATCAAAAAGTAAATTGGTTATGAAGAATCCAAATGAACAACCGCAGGGCAAGCCCAGCGGTATCTTTAACCTTCAAGCTTTATTCTGATAACAGTTCAAGCCGCCTCGCCTCATGTGTTTTTTGACATTCCTCTGGTGTTCGCCCTTGATTCTTGACCTATCGTCGCATCGCTTGTCTATCCCCGCGTTCGCCCGCGCCCCCCGCATAATAGCCCCTTGTCCAGAATTCCCCGCCCCACAACATATTCTTCACCTCAGGACGTCTTTCACATGTTTTTCGCGCCGTCACACCCTTTATCGCTCGCGCCGTCCGCTCCGGGCTGTATGTCGGCGCCGATTGCGCCAGAAAATGCGCGCGGCCTCTTTCCGCCCCTATTTCTAAAAAATTTATTTCATACCTTGCTTCTATCCCAAGGCGTATTTCCCGCGGCCTTTTATCGGCCCCTTCCGTTATTTCCGCCCCTCGGCGTTTCGCCGGACATACTATATGACACGTCAGCGCGCTTACATTATGTTCTTTTATGGATGGTTTCGCTTATCCTTCCATTATATTCTTGCTTTCTGCCGCGGCGAGCCGCAGGGTATTAAATCGTATAGGCTTCGCCTAATAAATCAATACCGAAGGCGTGTGAGAAACTAAAATTGTATGTGTCAGATTAACAAATAATGAAAATATTGTGGTGAAAAATTAAGGAAATAAGAGTAGAGTGCCAATCAAAGCATTCTGAAGAAAGAAAAATATTTGCAAGAGGATTGACCCTTTAAGGGCATTCCTCAAGCCACCGGCTCTGCCGGTGATCTTCATGTATACTATTTCTTTACCAATAGCTTTCGCTATCTTATTTAGAAATTCAAGTGTAGGATTATAATTTCCATTTTCCAGCCGGGATATATTTGATTGTTTCGTCCCAACCAATTCTGCCAGATTCTTTTCCTGTCTGGCCGTTATTATTTCTTCAATAATTTTATATTCGACCTCGTTCTTTCTGAGTTCTTTCAGCGTTTCTTCATTCTACAATTTTTTTCTTTATCAAATTCTTTTGTCGGTGTTTTCTCCGTTTTTTTGGAATCCATGTAATAGGCTTGTTCGGAGACGATAAAGCTAGTATAATAAGGCGTGGAAAAGAAAAAGCAAGAGAAAGATAGCAAAGAAGCGGTGTTCAAGCGGCTGTATGGAGTAAAACCAGAAGCATTTGAAAAGATGGCGTCCATGCTTCAAAAGGAATGGAGCAAACTCCATAGAACAGGCGGACGCCCGTCAAAA
>JAITIK010000151.1 GCA_031279555.1 Treponema sp.
CCTGATTTTAATCCGATAGAGAAAGGCTGGGCAAATATGAAGCGTGTTTTACGCGATACCGCGCCTTTTTGTGATTTACTTCAGACCGCGGTTTATAATTATTGGCGTCAGGTGTTGTAAAGTGGATTTACTATATGTCAGCACAAGCTAAAAGATATATTAATTCAAATTCAGAAGGCAGAGGCAATGTCAATGAAATTTTAATTAAGAATTGGAGGAACTAATGGAAATGGACAGACGGAAAGCTGTCCCGCCCGCTCAGAGGGAGGATCGGCGGGCCTAGAACGGCAGATTTATTTTTATCCCCAATCTGAAACAGGGCAGTTCAATATAGACTATATCGCCTATGACCTGCTGTAAAAAGCCCTTGTCATTGATTCCCTTGGAAACAGAGGACTTATATCCGTCTCTCAAGAAGTACACGGCGGCGCCAACTTCAACAAACAATTTGAGGAAAGCCGGCGTTTCCCAGTCGTAGCCGATATACAATGAAAAACTTGCCGGAGAGAAATCATCGAACCAGTCTTGCTGAAAATTATACCACCACCATGATTTCCAATCGGCGTCCTCTTTTATTATGCGGGTGTAGTTTATGCGGGCTTGCAGGACTCCTTGTATGTACAGTTTCGGAATGTACGGCTCTTGCGTCTTAAAGCGGTATCCCAACGCAATGCCCGGCATAACAAGGGGCGCGACAGAGAAACTCGTTTTCAAAGGCTTTTCACTGTGTTTAGAAAAAAAGCCAAGCGCCTGTTGTTGCAAACCTACGCTGAAGAACCCGCCGCTATTTCTGAAATTACGGGTATACCAGAGTTCCGGAAAACACGCCTGAAAAATCCCTATATCAAAAGAAGAAGGATAAAATTTCTGCGTGGGAAGGGCGATCTCATTTTTGTCTTTATCGGCAAAGAAAATGCCGGTGCGGGTGACATATTTCTCATGCGACATTGTCCACTTGTAGACGCCAGGCAAGGGAAGCACAAAACTTATGGAGCCGGATTCCGGTATGACTAACGCCTCATTGACGAAACCGGAGACGGTTGCGCCCGCAGGCGCGTAAAGGGTAAACAAAGGTTTGAGTATAGGCTTTATAAAATCAGCGAGATCGGTTTTGACGGGAAGCCAATAGTAAAGCAATAGATCGTCTTCCGTAGGAATCGCTTCGGTGAACGTCTTGTCCAGCGTATGCAAACTTGAAAAAAGATCCGTAAACGTATAGCGCACCGTCGCCGTTCCAGTGGTAAGATCGCCCGAAACGTAAATATCGGCGAAAACCGGTATATTGCGGCTGGCCGCTTCCGCAAGGGGATCGGCCGCTTCCGTTTCATTGTCGTACCGGAAGATATGGGCGATATTATTCGCGCCGTTTAGGTACGATTCTATCGAAAAAGCCCAAAATTCTTTGGAGGGAAAATTGCCGGCGTAGGAATCCCATATATAGACGCCGGCTTCGCTTGCAAGAAAATAAAAATCCTCGTCTATACGAAATCTATAGAGGATGTTGAGGCTCCCGCTCAGATAGTCAGGGACGCCGGCGTTGGCGGACGACACCGCCGGCGGCGCCGTTGGACCGCTCGTTTCCTGCGCATTGACGGACGCGCTTGACAGCAAGAAAAAAAACAATAAAAAGACGCCAACTCGTTTTACCATTTCAGCATCGCTCCAAAAGAAACGCACCACCCAAAATCAGAAATATCGCTTCCAAAGCTGTTTCTCGAATAGGTGAAAATCTCAGGCGCCCGGATTTCGCTTATAATTGCAAAACGGGAAAAGTGGTATTCCACCCCGAACCACAGAGGATCGGCAAGGAAATTGGCGGCGTTGTCTACAAAAACAACTGATGCGCCAGTTCCCGCCAGCAAGCGGAACGGAAACTTTCTATCCGGCAGGAGATACAACCCTGTTCCAAAGCGCATTTCCTGATACAGGCGCCCTCTGTCAGGATTCAGGGGCAGCTTTTCTTGCCAAAGCGAATATCCGGCGTTGAAAAACCAACGATCAAGCGCCAAATAAAGACGATAGTTAAAACTTACGCCGTATTTAAGCGGCGTTGCGGAAACGTTTTTGAGGTCGGTCATAAAGCTGGCGGCCTGCCGCATCTTCTTGAGCGGTTTAGACAGGACGACCGGCTCTTTGGTGACGCCGGCGGAAAGCTCAAAAGGCTGCTCCCAATAGCCGCTTTTGACGGCTGTTCCAAAAACAGGCTTTCCTTCCACAAAAAGAAATAGCGGCGCAACAAGCTCTTTGTTTTTCACAACTCCTACGGAAACGCCGTCCGTATCGCCGAAAAAGACTTCCACGCCGTCTTCGGGCGCGATGAATTTTTGGGGAGCGCTTACGGCTGTGTCTCCACTGAAATCGGATGTGTGGAAAGACTGTTGGTAATTCTGGATGAGGTTTTCCGCGGAACTATCCATGGAAGCGTCGGTTAAAAGCCCGACGTAAAATGGCGTCCAGAACGTCTCGCTTGCCCTGATAAAGTTGTCAACTGCGTCATATATGGAGAAACGCCACGACAGGCGGTCGTTGCCGTACGTGGTGTATACGGCAATGGCCCAGCGGACATCCGCCTCCACGCAATGCCGCTGTAGTTCTCCGGACGAAAAATCGCCCGTTTCACTCCTGACATAGGGCAGCTTCACTTCTATACCCGCTTCATAAAACGCCGCGTCAACCGCATACGCCGCATAGTCAATGGCATTGTACAACTCAGGCGGGACATTTTCTCTTCCTTTATGATAGAAAACAAGAATAGCGAGTTGTTCACGCGCTTCAACCGGGTCGACTTCGCTTGCGACGACGGGTTCCTTAGCAACGATTTCCTCAGCCACAGCTTTCACAGCCGGAAAAGAAAAAGTTGACAAGCACAACAAACAGCCTGCTAAAAAGTCTTTGATACGATTTTTCTTCATTTTCATTTTTCGCGCATGATCTCCACGCCGTCCCAATATTCGGGAGGCGGATCTTTTATATACCGCTTGCAACGGTCGATATACCGATCCGAAGCGAGATCGTTGGGAAGCAAAGCCGCCACTTTTTCAAAAATTGCAAGGGATTCTCTGAAGTTCCGTTTATAGTATAATTGCACCGCCTGTTCGTGCAATTTCCACGCCTTTTGCTCCACCGGCGTTATGCTCCGCCGCGCCGTCAGGATAGGCACGCCCAACGTCTTTCCTTTCACCGCCACGCGATCAATGGTTCTGCACGGGATCGCGCCTTGGACTTTTTCATATACGCTCTCAGAAAAAAGGAGCGGCTCCTTGTACATCTTGGTGAGACCTTCGAGTCGGGAGGCGAGGTTCACGGAATCGCCTATGACCGTGTAGTTCATCTTCCGTTCGCAACCGATGTTTCCCACCGTAACAACGCCGTAATTGATGCCGATGCCGATGCGGAATTCCGGCGCGCCGAGTTCCATCTGCGACTTATTGAACTCAGCCAGCGCATCGCTCATTTCAAGCCCAGCCAACACCGAGGAAAGGGCGTCGTTTTCATGCGCAACGGGCGCGCCGAAGATCGACATGATGGCGTCGCCGATGTATTTGTCCACAATGCCGTCCCTGTCCATGATGATGTTTACCATGATTTTAAAGTAACGGTTGAGCGAATTGACCAGATCGTCCGGTTGCATCTTTTCAGAAATGGTGGTGAAACTCCGTATATCCGAGAAGAGTATGGCGGTTTTGCAGTTCGTGCCGATCAACATCTTTTCGGGATTGACAAATAGCTCATCAATAACATCCGCAGGCACATACAGTTGGAATACGTTTCTGATTTTTCGCTCGCGTCTTTGCGCTATCGCCGCGTCGAACGCATAATTTTTTATCTGCTTATAGGCTATGTCCAAATTTTGAAGCATGATGTTAAACGTATGGGAAAGATGCCCGATCTCGTCTTTGTAATACACAGGAACCGTTTCAGCGAGCGTATTCTCTTCAATAATGCGCTTCATGGAAGAAACCACATTTTCTATGGGCATGGTGATGTAGCGGGCCATTATAAAAAGGAGCAACGCGCCAACTGTCAGGGTGCCAATCAATATGACAGCCGATGTTCTGAAAATCTGCTCAACCGGCCCGTAGAATTGATTCCGCTCTTCCGTAACGAACACCTGCCAATTGAAGGGTGAAAACGGCATGGTATAGGCCGCGCGTTCAACGCCATTGATTCGCATGAAAAGAAACCCGGGTTTTTCGACTTGGACGTTGGCGACAAGCGCGGCCGTTTCATCCGGCGAAACGGTGAGATTGCCCGCCATAATACCGATCTGCGCATCCTCGTCAAGCGCAAAAATAGCTTCGGTAGGGCTGCGGAGTATGCCGCGCGAGAAGTTTCCAACCGCCTCTTTTGCCACCGATTCCATTGAGAGATTGCCCACCATATTATTATCAACAAGGAGATTCCATTGTCCCTCGGCGTAACTTATAACTTCTTCGGTCTTGAATTGCAGGGAGCCAACCGCTATTTTATTGACTGCGGCCGCAGCCAAAAGATATGACGCGCCGCCCGCCATTGCGACGGCAACCGTCAAAAGAGGGACGACAATAAAGAGTATTTTGGCTCTGATCTTCACAGAACCAGTATACAGCAAGCGCGTGATTTATACAAGGACGCATAAAAATGCCACAGGAAGAATGCGGCGTCCTTTTCAGGGCGTGAACTTTCGCTTTAATGAAGAAAGCGAATCCAGAAACGCTTTTTCTCAATTTGATTTCGTGAAAAGCCGGGTTTTATACTTTTTTGTCCTCTTCTTTTTCCACATCCTCCACAATTTTCGCTTCCGCGAAGGGAGTGGTGTAGGGCATATAGGAGCGGACGTAAGAGACGGTCATATCTAATCCCGCGTCGCGGAACCCGTTTTGTATATTTTTATACAATTCGGAATACACCGCCGGCACCTTCTCAATCGCCTTCGTGTATGCGTTTATCTCGTAATGCGCATAGAAATCGTCAAGTTTTGTCTGAAGCACGAAGGGCATGGGATCAGGTTCAATGCACCGGGTCTTGAGCGCGGATTCAATGAGGATCGAATGCACCGTCTGCCAAGTCGTTGAGTAGCCGAAAGTGATGGTTACGTGCAGGATAAGTCCATGATCGTTTTCGTTGTCCGCGGAAAAATTGTAATTGGTGATGCTTGAAGTGAGGATCATGGAATTGGGGAAAGTGATGTATTCGTTTTTATGGGTGCGCAGCCGCGTCACCGTCGCGGATTTTTCCACCACAAACCCTATGATATTGCCGATTTGTATCCGGTCCCCCAGCTTGAAAGGTCTCATGTAGGTGACGACAATGCCCGCCACTAGATTCCCAATGACAGAACTCGATCCCAGCGAGAATAGAATGCCGACGAATACAGAGACGCCCTTGAAAATATCAGATTCGGAATTGGGCAACAGCGGGTATATAAGGATAATGGTGAACGCATATATCAATATCCGCAGTATGTTAAATGTAGGTTGCGCCCAATCCGCGTAAAAACCCGGAATAACGAGTTTCCCTTTTTGAATCTGGGTGATAAAAAACCGCAACGCTTTCATCGTGTAATGGGCTATCATAAAAGTGATGGCGATGGTTATCAGATTGGGAATATATCTGATGATGGCGATTCCCGTGTTTTTAAGCGGGGAAATGATGTAGCCGATCAATTTCGCCGCGACGCCGCGGGTTTGTTCAAAGATGCCGAATATTATGGGCAAGGTTAAATATACGATCAGCGCGTACACAAGATACTTGAATATCTTTACCAAGAAAAAGACGGCGTTCGCTATTTGCTGTGAGTCAAAGAGGGTGTATTTCTTGACGACGATAGGCGTGATAACCACCCCGCTTTGTATTTTATTTTGCAGCTTTACGAACAAATGCCTGACTAGTCGTATCAGCAGTATCATAAGTATGATTACCGCGACGGCAAGGCCGAGTCTTATAAATATGTTTTTTCCTACGAGTTCATTTACCACAGAAGAAACATCCGATTCAAGATTTTCATCCGCCGCGTCTGCCTGGGCGAACAGGGCGGATGATGAAAAAATAAAAGAAACCATGAAAACCGCTCGAATAGCACTCATGTCTTGAATTATATACCTTTTGTTAGTAAGAAGCAAGTGTTTTTAAAAATGGGGAGATGCGACCGGCGCCCTCGAAAGGGGTGCGATAAGGCTCCGCAGGATTCGAAGAAAGCGGGAAGAGACTGAGGTTTCTTTCTTGACAAGAGCGTGAAGCCGCGCCGTGTCGCGGAATCGTACGAGTCGCCATTGGCGCGTGAATAAGGAGGTAGGGCGTACTTTGGCGGCAGGCGCAAGCGCCGTCTTCATGGCCTCAATCTCGCGCAACGGAATGACGTACGAACCAAAGGTTCGCAGAAGCCCAATAATCGTGGTTTTTACGGTACAAAATGGCGCGAAAACCTACAAATGCAACAGGCTGCTAGCAGTCGCGGAGTCTAAGTGGCTTTGGCCCCGAAGCGCAAGCGGCCTTGTTATGCGAAGCGGGGCCGTACGCTATTGTTTTTTATTTCTTTCATGATAAAAACATGAAACACAATTTATTCTATATCTTTAAACAAAAAGTTTTTATTTCTTTTTACAATATCAATCAATACTCATAATTTTTTCGTTTATATATTTCATCATATAATGGCGCTAAATTTTTGTGATTATCGTAAATATAGTCTAATACCACAGAGCGGAACGACCATCGTAAATTAAGGTTCTCAAACCAGAATTTATTTGTGCAAGATTTGTTTTCGTTAATAATTTCTTTAAAATCAGCTATTCCAGGAAACATCGGCGATAAGAATATATAAGTATAAATCCCCTCGTCATGTAATGTCCTAATAGCGTTAGCATTTTTCTATGCTTGACGCTCCTGGTTCCAGCTTTTTCCTTATATTATCGTCCAATGTGTTTAATGACATGCCAACAGCAATACCGGGAATCTGTTTAAAACATCTATATCCCGAAGTATTAAATCCGATTTGGTTAAAACACTTGTTTTTATATTTGTGTTAATAAATTGTTCCAATAACTGACGACCCGACTGCCGGAAAAATATCTTTGATTGGGTACATGGAAAAATATTCCAAGAATTATAAAAATCCAAATGTTGTTAATTATTGTATAAAATATATAAAAGAATTTCACGGCGGCGGCGTCCAGTTGATTCAGGTCACGCCGAAATGGACAGATGATTTTCAAAGCTTCCTGCTGAAGAAAGGCAACCTATCGCAGGGGAGCGCGGCCTTTTACGCGAGAATATTGCGCTCCGCGTTGAAGCGGGCGGCGGCCAATGAGATGATTTTAAGAAATCCCGCCGATGTCGTACAAAAAATATCAACGCCGGAGCCGGAGACGGCGTTCCTAAATATTGACGAAGTGAAAGCTCTTGCGGGGGCGTCTATTGGCGATTCCTACGGCGCAGAGGTAGGCCGCGCTTTCCTCTTTGGCTGTTGCACCGGCCTCCGCATCTCCGATATTGAAACTCTTACTTGGGGCAAAATAGAGACAAACCCCCATGCAAATCAATGAACCACCCCGCGCAGAAGGGCGGGGCGTCTTAAGATTGTCGTTTGAAATATTAGAATAATTCCAATCGCATCTTGTCTATCTGTTTGCGCTTTTTCTCCATTCCCTGCGATTTTACGCGATTTGACGCCGCCTCTTCGCTCCCATACGCGCCCGCCACGCCCGCAAAACATCCGCCGCTCCAGACCTCCCCTCCCCACAACCATCCCTTCGCTTTCGGATGCCCCCAAACGCTTCCCTTGGCGCGGCGCCCTCGCCGCCGCCGCTGTTTTTGTCGGCCGTATGGCGGCACCGGCTGGGCGGGAAAACGCGCGCGATCTCCTTCCGCCCCCATCTCAAGCAATTTCATCCCATATCTTTCGCGCGTTTCTCCGCAGGTTTCTTGTATTGTTTCATCCGCCGCTCCGCTTACCGCCGCCCGCCCGCGCTTCGCAGGACATGCCATATGATATAATAATACTGAGGTGTTACGCGATTTATGTAGAATTCACTCACCCCTCTAGACCATCATATTTCGCTTATAAACCGAGCCACCCTAAAGGGCGAGGTATTAAACCCCAAGAGATTAAGAGCCAGGAGAAAACAAAAAGCTCCGCGTATATTCCGTTGAATAAAACCGCTCAAGCCCTTATTGTCGACGGCGAACCTCATGCATCCAATGAAAATGTTTTTAATTTGTCCCGCCATAACCGGCGAACGAGTTATAACTATCTCAAAAATTGGGCGGAGAAAGCGGGAGTTAAAAGGCCATAGGCTGGTATATCGCCAGCGCACATTCGCGACAATGGTGTTGGAGAACGGCGCGGACGTTTACACCGTGGCCAAACTTCTCGGCCACGCCAACATTTCAAATGTCGCTAAATACGCTAAAGTGACCGACAAGCTGTGAATAGAGGCTGTCAACGCTTTCCCTCATATAGGGATATGATTGTTTTCACCCTCTCCATTCGGGAAAAGGCGTTTGTCTTCCCACAGTTCATCCCTTCCACCCGGATGTCTGTCTTTTTCCGCGGCGACGAGAATTTCTGGTATAGCCTCTTTACCCACAGGGATGGCCTTCGCTACGGCCTTCCGTCTATCTTATCAACGGCAGGCATCTTTTTTCGCCATATCTAAAAACGGGTCGTTTTCAGAAAAAAATTACCACAAATGGGAGAAATTCGCTTGCCATACTTCTCATACGAGATTCTTTTGGTAAAAGAAGGTCTCACATGAGACTTGCCCTGTCGCTACAGGGTTGAATGGGGAACCGCCGCTAAGTCTTGATCCGGTGCTCAAGCCCCGGTAATGGGATGCGGCGGCTCCCCATTTTTTGGTTTTGACATTTTTACACATGATCTCCGTACGCGCACATCCTCTTTCAGGAGGCGGTGATCCGCCGGCTGGAGTTCACCGCGTTTTTAATTTGATGACGCCAAGCTTTCACCATGTCTTGGGCTTCCACGCTTTGGGAGTGATGGCGATGTTCATCGTGTCTCCAGACTGCTCCAACGCGTAAAAGCCGTTTTTCAACGTGTAGGCTTTCACATCTTCGCTGACTATCCTTTCGGCTATCGCCTCCCAGATAGCCTCGCTTGTCATTGTGCGCATCCGCGTACGCCTTCAGCGTCCCCATGCGCTTCACATGCTCCTTGACGTCCTCCACCACCAGCGCATAGTCGCCGTTCTCAAGCGGCGCGTCCATTTCGGCGAGCGTTTTGCCGGTGTTTGTGTCTTTGTATTTGACCCGAGTGTTTGTTTTGGTAAAGGCGTACCCAAGCGTGTTGAACTTTCCAAGCGGATTTGGGGACACCAAACGCTCGATCAACTCCCCCAAACCGGTTGCCGTATTTTCCGATGGCTTGATTAAGTTCCCTGTTCATTTTCGTTATTGTCTGGTCGGTCTCCACTTTCGATTCTCTCAAGAACCGCTCGATCTCCTTGTACTGTTCAGCAAGCTCTTTGACTGTTCTTTCGGTCTCTTTGTGCTGTTCCGCAATCTCCTGTATAGTAAGCCCAGACCTGTTCAAAGGTCAGACTCATCTGCGGCTCCACTGTCATAATCGCCTCCTACAGCTATAGTAACACTCCCGCCTGGAAAAATCCATCATTCACCGCGCTTTCTCTGCCACGCCTTGGGGTGTATATCGCCATTGGGTGCTATCCAGGCGTCGTTCATGATTTCAAGCTCTATAAAGAGGCTGTTGGGGGCGGGGTGGATGAGGTTGTTCTGATACAGGCGGACGTCGGGTGTCTTGGCATGGAAAAGCCGCGTCCGAACAGCGAAACGCCGAAAAGGCGGGCAAGCTGCGCACTCTGAACACAAGGGAGAAGGCGTATAATAAAAAATCCTCGCCGCAGAGCGGCGGGACATTTAAGATTTTTGTTTGAGATTCAGTCGAACAATGCGGGTTGACCGCCATCTCTTGTCTTCCGCAGCCGTCCGCGGCGCTCTTCCGCTCCCTGTGATCTTGCCCGGCTCGTTGTCTCATATTCGCCGCCGCGGCTACCTCCGCCTGACCGCATGACGGTGCCGGCCGCGCCAGAAAACGCGCGCGATCCCCTCCCGCCCCCATCTCAAGGAATTCCATCCCATGCCGTCCGCCGATTCCTCCGCATGCTTCTTTCACGGGACATGCTATGTGACGCGGCAACGCCGACACGTAGTGAGATTTGCGTATATATTCGCCCATCTTTATATTATATCTTTTCAGAGCGTTATTTAAACCGCCGCACAGCGGCGGGGCGTTAAGCCACAAGGGAATAACGGGTTGCGATTGAGCGTATACATGCGAAGATAAAAACGGTTGAGAGTGTGGCGTATCCATACCAGAATCATTGCAAAAGACATCCGTTTAGGATGACGCTCTTTTGTGATGTCATTAATTGTGATTTACGTTTTTAACAGTTGTCGAACAAGTCATTATATTTTCATATTCCTTTTTGTCAGGACATCTGCGCTTTTTGCCCGTTCGCTTGTGAAATATTAAAGGATCAAGCCATATTAGAACATCAATTCATACCTATCCCAAACATCATGCGTTATTTTTTGATATTTTTACGTGTGGCGGAGACTGTAACACCCAATTTATTTTATCTATAGAGCCTTTCCCAAAACGCGAACTACGTTCTGCGAACGTGTGTCCGGGTTAGTTTTGGAAAAGGCTCCATAAACACTTCCTCTCCTCAAAAGAAGCGGCGGCAATAATTTTTGTCTAACGGCAGACAGTCCAACGACCGATTTTTTATCTTTATAATGGAAGTGTTCCCGCTACTGAAGCCTTTTTTCAGCGTCTTCCGCTTCCCGCGCCCTGTTTATCGACCGGTAGATGTCTGCGGCGCGGGCGTACGCCGCCTTCGCCTCGGCTGTTTTTCCGGCTTTCCTGTAGACGTCCCCCATCGCCCGCCAATCCGAGGCAAGTCCCCACGTGTTTTCCGCCCTGCGGTCACATTGAATCGCCGCATTGAGCGCTTCAATCGCCGCCGCAAACTGCCCCGACATGGAACGGGCCGAGGCGATAAGGTACCAGTCGTATGCGGCTTGTTCCAGATAATTCGCCTTGTCGTGAATGGCCAGCGCTTTCTTAAAATACGTCTCCGCAACGGCGTAATCGCTTTTTTCCTTTTCAACCAAACCAATGACATTCCAACCCAACGCGATGGCGAGCGTATCTTTCTTTATGGACGCGATTTCCTTTGCCACCTGAGCGGCGACCTCATCAAGCGGCGCTCTTTTCGTTAGCAAGGCGTTTCGCGCCAGGTAAATTCGCGTTTGAGCCGCAAGTTCCGTCTCGCCGGAATTTTCCGCTTCCAGAAGCGCGGCGCTCCATGCGGCTTCCGCCTGTTCCATTTTGCCCTGATTATACAAAACGCCGCCTTCCGCGAGTTTCGTCCGAATCAGAAGGCCCGGATCATCTGTGGATACCGCAAGCCGTCTGGCTTCTGTGAGCAACCCAAGCGCCCGTTCATAATCACCCTGATCCACCGCCTTGTTCACCAGATCAAGCTGATTTTCCCCTAGTTGGCGGATATGAAATATCTCGGCGGGACGCTTGGGCGCGGAAGAACATGCGTTCAAAAGAAGCGGCGCCAGAATAAAAAACAACAGGACAAAATGCCTTTCCCATACATGCAACGCGGATTCCCTATAAAACGCCGCTTCTTTTCTATTCATCATCTAAAACTCCACATCCCTCGGATTGGCGCCGCTTGATTGAGTCTCCACTTGAGCGGGGATGCCATTCTTAAAAAGCGGGTTATTTTCAAGTGAAATCAACAGATCATTGACGCTTTTGAGCGCGTTCCGCACTTCCAACAGTATGCCGGGGAGCTGGCTAGGCAACAATTTAGTAGTAGCATCCAAATTTTTTATCGTGGCGCTTATGGAATCAAGGGTCTTGACGAGTCCAGTGTAAAGGGGGCCGTCAGTGTCAAGCGCCGAGTACACAAGCCCGTCCGGTTCGTTGAGCTTGCCGGTCAGCGCGTTCACATCGGTTAAAATCGGCCGCATGCTACTAAGCGTCTCGTCTAACTGGACTTGCAAGGAGGCGAGCATGTCATTAACGCCGGCAAGAGCGCTTTCCACGGCGGCGGACAGCGCTCTTACATCGGCAATTGCGGCTTCAACCCCGCCAAACGTACGCCCCAGCGAAGTCTGATCCGTACCTTCAAACGCGGTCTGTACATCAAGAAGGACTATGTTCAGGTTTTTGGTAATTTCTTCAACTTGGGAAAGGATAGTGGCGATACTGTCGCTCTTCTCCGGCGTCGAAGCTAGTTTAAGCTGAATATAGGATTGCCCTTCAGGAGAGGACACAGTGGGAATGAAGGAACCTTCCGCGAGAAGCTCCGAACCGAGACCCGGGTAAAAAACAAACGAATTGCCGCCAAGCCCTATGGGGCTTACGTTGAGTTCAACCATGGAACCTTCCTTGACCCGCCCCGAATATTCTCTATATATGGAAAAAACAACTTCAACCTCATCATCATCGGTTAAGGCAAACGATTTCACATTGCCTATAGGAAACCCTTTATAGATTATCGCCATGTTCTCTCCAAGCCCATTCGCGCTTGAGAAATAGGTTTTATAGGTGGGATCCTGCACAAACCAACGCTGTTTGCTTCCTATCAAAATCACTACTACGATCAGTATTGCAATAGCGACAATGACGAAAAAGCCTACAATTTGATCGGCGAAACGAATTCGAAACTTCACAACGCCATTCCTTTTTCAATATGCTGAGCCATATTTTTATCCTGCGCGATTTGCTCCCGGGTGAACAGCCGATTGAGTCGTCCGTTTACGATCATCACAATATAATCGGCAAGCCGCTTGATGACTTTGAAGTTATGGCCGACAAAAATGATGGTGTCGTTGTTCAGCCGCCGCTCCCGCACTAGATTCATAAGACATTCCGACGAAGAATCGTCAAGGGACTCGGTCCATTCATCAAGAAAAAGAATGACGGGGCCGCAGAGCATAGCCCGCGCAAACGCGATGAGCTTCTGCTCGCCCATAGAAAGTTGGGCGGGACGCAAATCGAGTCGCTTCTTGTACCCAACCTGCGCCAATATCGCATGTATACGTTCATCCCGCTCCTGCATATCCATTTTTGGAAAGTGCAGTTTGAGCGGCAATTCCAATATTTGATGCAGGCTCTGATTCGCCCAGAGCGCCGAATCCTGAAACACCATAGCCGCCTGTTTCCTGAAGGAAAGGTTTTGTTTCCTGTTCATATTGGAAATATTGCATCCCTGAAAAAAGACATCCCCGCTCGTAGGCACCAATATCCCCGCGGCAAGCTTCAAGATCGTGCTTTTCCCGCTGCCCGATGGCCCGGCAAGGGCGATGGTCTTTCCTTTTTCAAACTGAAAAGAAAAATCATGGATTATTTCCTGAGCTTGAGCCTGAAAATAGACATTCTTCATTTCTATTACGGCATCCATAGCCTCATTCAATCCTTTCCCTTTTATGCGACCACATAATAAATCGCCGACAGCAGAATATCCGCCAAAATACACCAGCCGAACGAAAAGCCGACCGCGCGCAAGCCCGCCACCGGCACCTCGGTACTTGCCCGTTCAACCTCAAACCCGTGGTACAAAGCCACAGTCGAAATGATCATGCCAAACGCTATGCTTTTTACTACGGTCAGGAGTATATCAGGAATCGTTAAAACTTGTAATAGGTTGTTGAAATAGATGGAAGGAGGCATAGCGTTGAAAAACATCGAAACGATGAAAGAGAACACGAGTCCGAATATGGAGAAATAAATGTTCAAAAGGAAAACCGCTATGGTTACGCCGAGAAAACGCGGCACCCCGAGATGTTCTATCGGATCGATGCCTACGGATATGTACGCTTCGATCTCGTGGGAAATCACCATACCCGCTATTTCTGTAGCGATCGCCGTGCCGGATCGCGCGATGACGATGAACGCGGTCAGCAGGGGGCCAAGCTCGCGTGTGATCACCGTTATAAGCACGGGATAGATGAGGTGTTCTTGCGAAAAACTTGCCAAAAGCGGCATACCGATGACGATAACCGCGCCCCCTATGCCGACAGCCAGAAACGCCCCTATAGACAGAGCCTCCACAAAGGTAAAAAGCACCTGCATCACGAGTATCTTGAAAGAAATTCGCTCTTTGAACAAAAAACATCCTGAACCTTTCAAGAGACTCGCAAAAAAGCCGAGTATGTAGAATAGTTTGGAAACAACTGGAATAGCATCTCTTTTAGCCATCACGAATAGTATACCATAAATGCGCCGCCGCCCCGCGTCCGCCGCGTTTTAGCAAGGCGCTCTCACTTCCGCTTCGCCTTGTATCTCAGCTTCCGCCGCTTCTTCCTGTCCGCGTCGCGGTCTACAACAGCGCGAGTCGCCCCGCCCGCCGTCATGGGCTGATCGGAATATACCCTGATCGCTTTGCCGCCCGGCAACCGCGCCGCGACAATCCACCACCCGATTCCCGCCGCCATCATCACCATGCACAGCGCCTGTCCTGTTGAAAAAGACAGCGCCGGGTGATAGAGCGCCTGGGGCAACGATGTTTTCACGATTTCAAAACGGTAACCAAGATCAATGTCCGGTTCGCGGAAATACTCAAGGATAAACCTGACGAGGCCGTAGCCGAACAGGTACAGTCCAATCAGAAAACCCTTGAACGGCTTTTTATTCCGCAACAGCCAGATAATCGCCCATAGAACCGCGCCCTCAAAAAACGCCTCGTACAGTTGGGACGGATGCCGGGGCAGGTTCATCAGCGCGTCGGGCGCGGGAATGGGGACGCCGGTTTTTTCCGCGGCTTCCCGCACCCAGTCAAGGCTTGCGGGATAGGCAGTCGCGTCAGGGAAAATCATGCCGAGAGGGCTTGCCGTTATCCTTCCCCAGAGTTCGCCGTTGATGAAGTTGCCGATACGCCCGAAAGTATAGCCCAATGGAATGCTCGCGGCGAACATGTCGCCGATTTCCCGAAAATCGTACTTTTTTACCGCGGAATAGATGATGAAGCCCAGCGCGCCGCCAATGACGCCGCCGTGGTAGCTCATGCCTTGCAACCCCGTAAAACGCCCGTCTCTAAATGGCCAAAAAATGAGCCACGGCTCGCGGCGGTATATGTCGCTTGTCTCATAGACAAGGGTGGCAAATATCCGCGCCCCTATAAGCAGGGTGATGATGCACTTGAAGAAAAGGTCATACAGATCGTCGTCGCTCATGGGAAAATTCCGCTCTTTGATCTGTGTGCGGTAAAGAAAGAAGGCGGTTACGAAAGCCGCTATGTACATAAGGCTGTACCACCGTATGGGAAAGCCTTGAATAATTTGAGGGTGAAGCCACGAAGGAAAGGGTATTGATAATATCATGGTTTGTATCCTTGAGAAATCGATCTGGAAAGTTTCATTTTAAGAAAGTTGTTCTCCTTGCGGAGCTTGTTTATTTCAAGCTGCTGGGTTTTTACGGTTTCCACCAAGTCTCCATGTGACAAAGCGCCCGAATGGAGGAGGTCTTCCACATATTCCATTTTGTTCTCAAAATCAACCTCCGCTTCCAAGCCCGCTTCCTGAAAACTCTCATCGATCTCTTTGTCCGTTATAGAGAAGTGATCTTCTTCAGAATAGAGTATCTTGTCCGCTATGCGGTAAATCGACTGGGAGAGAATGGAATTGGGCTTGTAAAGCGTTATGGGAAGCCGCGCCGCAAGGCTGGTGTCCTGCAAAGAATCGCGGTATATGATGCCGAGATGTTCGATCTTCATGTCAAGGTACTCTTCGCAGGAACGCCGTATCTTCATGCTTACGTCCACGTCTTTGGGGTTCTCTATCATATTGGTGATAAGACGGGGGTGGAGCCGGTTGAGGTGATCCATAAAATTTTCGTATGGGATGGGATCGATCTTCTTGATTTCCGGCAACAGCCTGGGAATATACAAACGGTGCGGTCCGCCGCTTTCCTCTCGGCGTTTTTGTTCAAGGAGATCGTGCGCCTTGGTGTTTTTCGAAAAAATAGTGTACATCATTCTGAACACCGTATTCTTGAGGAACACATATGCGTTGAGTACGGCCGTCACCGCAGGGGACGTCACCACAATGCCCTGCCCGGAAAGCAGGAAAAAATCAAGTATGGATTGATGGGTGCCGGCGCCCAAATCTATAACAAGAATATCCGTATCGTTCTGTAGAGAAAGCAAATTTTTGATCAACAGGTTGCGTTGGACGGGCTTCAGATTTGCGATCCCGGGAATTTCGGTGTCGCCCGGAATGAAACGCAACCCCTTCACGTCGGTGTCGGTGATCACCTTTGAAAAGTCCGATTTGGGATCGTTCAGAAAGGTGCCAATGCCCGCCTTGGGCGCCTGCTTTCCGATAACTAGATGCAGGTTCGACGCGCCTATGTCAAGATCGGACAGCACAACCCGTTTCCCCGCCTGGGCGAACGCCACGCCCAAATTCGCTGCGATTAGGGACTTGCCCACGCCGCCTTTGCCGCTTGCAACAGGAATTATTCTCATGTTTCATCTCCGGTTTCATTTTTGTCATCTTTGCCATCAATTAAGGCCAACATGCCATTGTTTTTCTCGCTCTTTTTCAAGCCGCTTCTGATCAATACAAAACTTATTATACAGATAAAATCGCCCAAGGTCAAAAAAAAGATAAAAAATAGGGAACGTACGCCGCTCTCTTGTTGCGGATAGAACAGCGCCCCCGCTATGAGTCGGAGGGTCAACGCCAGAGTCGCGCATTTTCCCGCTATGTAAAGCGGGATATAGGGTTTGTAGGCGGCAAGATCAAGAAACAAAAAAAGCGTCATAAGAGGAAACGCCATGTTCGGCGCAGCCCATACGAGCATTTGAAGGCTGTCAGACTGACCAAGATCGTTTATAAAAGAGAATATCCGCATCTCCTTCAGCGCATCAATAAAGCGAAACAATTCATAAAAGAAAAGCGCGAGGCGAAGCGGTTTGTAAGCGCTCATACTGAAACCTTACGATCTATCGGAATTATGGTCAAAGGGCTGCGCCGGCGCATGTTCTATAACGGATGAAACAGTCATGGCTGAATATCCGCTCACAAGGCGTTTAAACTCTTTTTCTTCCAGGGATTCCTGTTCAAGCAGTTTCGACGCGATGATGTCCAGCAAAAGCCGCTTTTCTTCCAAAAGGCGCCTGACATAGGCGTACCGCTCTTCCATTATGCGGGCGACTTCCTCGTCAATATACTGCTGGGTCGCCTCGGAGTACTCCCGCTGAAACATCGGCTCTTCGCGGGATTCGCCGAGCATGCCCGTCCCTCTCGTCGTAAGCGCCACGTTCCTGAAACGGTCGCTCATGCCGTAATCCGTGATCATCTTGCGGGCGATATCCGTGGCTTTGGTGATGTCGCTCGCCGCGCCAGTGGAAAATTCGCCTGAAATCATCTCCTCGGCGATGCGCCCGCCCAAAAGAGTGTCTATTTTTCCGATAAGGTGGGACTTGGTGACCGTGTAGCGGTCTTCAACCGGCATCTGCAAGGTGTAGCCCAGCGCAAACCCACGAGGAATAATCGAGATTTTCTGCACCGGATCCGCGCCCGGGGTAAAAGCCGCGACCAGCGCGTGACCCGTTTCATGGTACGCGGTGAGTTTGCGCTCCTCCGGCTTCAACACCCGCGTCTTCTTCTGCAATCCGGCGACAGTTTTTTCGATGGCTTCCTCAAAATCCTTCTGGCTCACATACACACGCAAGTTGCGCACCGCGAGCAACGCGGCTTCGTTCACGATATTCGCCAAATCCGCGCCAGCAAACCCGGATGTGATGCGGGCGATGGCGCCAAGGTCAACGAGGGAGTCGAGTTTTACGCTCTTTGCATGTATCTTCAATATCGCTTCCCGGCCTTTAAGGTCAGGTTTGTCGACAAGCACCTGCCGGTCAAAGCGTCCCGGCCGTAGGAGCGCGGGGTCAAGCACATCGGGTCTGTTGGTGGCGGCGAGGACGATAAGTCCGCCCGCCGTGTCAAAGCCGTCCATCTCGACAAGGAGCTGGTTCAATGTCTGCTCCCGCTCGTCATTGCCGCCCGCCATGCTGTTGATGCGGCTTTTGCCTATGGCGTCAAGTTCGTCAATAAATACGATGCACGGCGCCTTGGTTCTCGCCTGATTGAACAAATCGCGCACACGCGCCGCGCCTACGCCCACGAACATCTCCACAAAATCCGCGCCGCTCATGCGGAAGAACGACACGCCCGCTTCTCCGGCGACAGCGCGGGCAAGCAGTGTCTTTCCGGTGCCGGGCGGACCCACCAGAAGCACGCCCTTGGGTATCTTGCCGCCTATATCCATGTATTTCTTGGGGTTCTTGAGGAAATCAACCACTTCGACAAGTTCGTCCTTCGCCTCGTCAACGCCCGCGACATCAGCGAAACGGGTGGCGATACCGCCTTCCGCCACGATAAGCGCCTTGCTCTGTCCCGCGGCAAGCATTCCGCCGCCCAAATTTCCCATGCGTTTTAAGAGGAAACGCCATACTATGATGAAAAAGATGATGGGCAAGCCCCACGTAAAGAGGATGTTCAGAAAGGCTGACCCTTCGCGGGAAGTCGCGTAGTATTTCACCTCATGCTCATCCATTGTTTTGATGATTTCCGGATCATTAATAGGCACGGTTTTGTACACCGTTTCGGGAACTGCGGGAAGCGGCGTCACAGCGGCGGGATTCTTGAAAAACTGACCCGGCGCGCCTAACGCGGGTTTTGATTTTTCCGGCGAGGAAAAGCCGGTGAACCACGAATCGCTCAGTTCAACCCGCTTGATTTCCCCGGCGACGATCTTTTCCTTAAATTCAGAGAAATCAATGACCGGCGCGGATTTTCCCGCAGTCACGCGGTTGAAAAGGCTTATGCCCACAACAAAAGCAAGAATGTAGAGTAAGGAAAATTTCCAAAATTTAGACGGCGGTTTTATTCCCATGATGCATCTAATATACGCATTTTTTGTATGAACGTCTAGGAGGGCGCGTAAATTCTTACAAAATGAACAGCCTCGCCCGAAAGAGGGGCGGCATACGAAATTTTCGTTTGCCATTGCATTTTTTTCAAAAAAACTTTGACGCGCGACGGCTATACCATTTTTGTCAAGCATCAAAAACCTCCAAAAGGAGCGTAGATAAAAAACGAACAAGCCGTTTGGCGATTTGTTAGCTGCAACGGCGCAATCATACTCTCCTCTCCTGCTGTCTTGAACTACGTTTTTATATCGAAAAATCCCGATTATCGGGTTCCTGCGAATTTTTGGTTCGATGGCAGTTTGCGCGGCAAGAAATCGACTAACCGGCGATTTTTTTTGTTTTTATGCGCGAAACGCAACAAACTGCTACGACTTTCCCTTTATACAAAATAAGTTACATGATCATTTTTTACTTGACCGGCTTCTTGCCCTGTGATATACTATTATAAAAGAAACGCTGTCCGGTATGGGATTTTCTTATGATTCCTTATTATGAAGATGAATTGCCTTCTCTGCGCGGCTCGCGGGAAATACTCGCTTCGGCGTCCGCTTTATCGGATAAATCGGCTCAAAAACGCCATTCTCGCGCTATTTCTATGTTCTTCATTTCAATTTTTGTGATTTTCATGGCCGCTGGCTGCGATTTTTTCAATAATTCCATGTCGGACTACTTTTTGGACAATACCGGGACGGTGGATGTGACGGGGGTTGCGGGAAAAACCCTGAGCGCCAAAATGGCGGACGGAACCATCTTCATTCCCCCCGAAGATATGTCAACGATAGGGGTGGCCATCTCCAACCCCCGAAACTTTGACATCCGGTATGAACTTATGGGAGTACCCGCCGGAAAGGACATCGCCGCCCGGCGGACCAGATCAAACGAGATTGAGGTAAGTATTTCAGGGGCGGTGAAAAATGATGAGTACAACCTTACGCTCGCCATGCAAAGCTCCGACGGGCTTCGGAATTTCCCCTCCTATCCGATACGGTTAAAATGCGTGTCATTTGAGACGAACCTTTTAGATTTTAAGGTAAATGGCGAAACTCCCCCGTCTTTTGATCCGGTTGGCGGCAGTTTTACGGTGAATATTCCTTATAAAATGGAAAGCGTGACTTTGGAAGGAATCTCGGTGGATCCGGATGCGGTTGTTGAGATATTTTCCGGAACAGAGGGTTCGGCGCTGGCAAAGGGTACGCGGACGGCGGAAACCATGCGGACGCTTGACATCGGGAATAATTATTTTTACATCGAGGTGACCGCCCCGAGTTCAAGCGTACAAGGCTACGCCATCACCGTGTACCGGGGGGAAAGTTCCGATAAGGCGATAATGAACTTCGATATCACCGCCCCGGCGCCGGCGGCGGGAATCATTAACGAGGAGTCCCATAGCATCGCCGTCGCTGTTCCCTATGGGACTGACATAACGGGGATGAGCGCGCGGGTCGTCCATCTCGGAGAGTCGATCAGCCCGGATCCGGAGGCAATGAGGAGCTACGCCGGCCCCGTAACCTACACGGTGACGGCGGCGGACGGCACAAGCCAGAATTACACGGTGACGGCGAGCGTCGCAAAAATAGCGTCCATAGAGAAGATTGAAGGGAAATTGACCTCGCCCGATGGATTTGCAAAAACTGGAGTTGACATAAGCGGCGCTATTAAAGCCGCCATAACATTGGCGACGGGAACCGACAGCTTGGGCGCGGCTATTGCCCTCGATCCGGCTGATTATTCGGTGGACATCCTTATCCCGTCTTCCACTGGAACCACTGAGGCCGCCAGCCTGCGGGTTCCGGCGGCCAAAAGTTCCACCGGGGCGGATATCGTCAAAACTTTTGACGTGTACATTAAGAGCGACGCCGCAGAGATCACGGAGCTTTACTTTGCCATAGGCGGGAAGCGTTACGGCGTAGGCTCCGGCACGGAGGCCAATTCGGGGTGCGTCAGCGGAACCGCCATCACCGTCACCGTCCCCTATGGAACAGCGCCGACCGGTTTGGCGCCCACGGTCGCCATCAGCCCGGGAGCCTCGACCGAGCCGCCCGCGGGGACGGTCTGGGGTTCTTCGGGTTCGAAGACCTACACGGTGACGGCGGAAGACGGCGCAAGCCGGAATTACACGGTGACGGTGAATGTGGAGCCGGCGATCGCCGTCAGCGGCATTGTCAATCCTTCTTTTTCCGTCCTTACCTTTACCGGCTCGTCATTCGCAACGGCCGGGGCGCAGATAACTATTACGATAAACAAAGACGCGGGTAGCGTTAGCGCATGGCATATAGACATAAGCGGCCCGACCAATTCCACCGGGGACGCCGCCACCTTTAACGCGCCAACAATCGCGGGATTCTACAACGTCACCGTGATCGTCACCGTCGACGGCATTGATTATTCGGGGTCTTTCGCCCTGACAATAGAGTGAGGTAAAGATTATGAATTATAGGAAAACAATCATAACACAAAGAATAAAGCGCTTCTCATTTCTTGCGCTCGCTTGCTCTTTATTCTTTGTGGGCTGCGATTTCTTGTCCCCGTCCGCAGAGCAACTGGCGCCGGCGCGCGCTACCCTTGCGATCTACATTAACGGCGCAATCCCGACCGACAGGACTGCCCTGCCCACGGTAGATGTCTCCACGTATGTCATCAGAGTCACCCGCAATGGGGAATCTTTGGGCGAAGGCGGTTCTGGCAGCGATAGTCCCGCCAGCGTTCCAGGGCAAAGAGACCCTTTGGACAGCGCCAGCGACGGTTCTGGCAGTGACAATCCCGCTAGCGTTCCAGGGCAAAGGGACCCTTTGGACAGCGCCAGCGACGGTTCTGGCAGCGATACAGAAGGAAGTCTTTTTTTATTGCAACTGAGAGATTCTCCGGCTGTGGGAGATGTGGTGGCGGTCGAAGGGTTTAACGGCGCTGTGAAAACCGCCGAAGGGAGCGAGACACTGACATCTAGCCATATCGCCGGAGACCCCGTTGTCATAAACCTGCATTTTTTATCCGAAGGAACCGGGAATGTCGATCTCAACGTCAGCTTCCCGTCGTCTTTCAGCGGGGACGATGAGATCACTGCGGCGGAAGTGAGCCTCTACCGGAGCCTCGCTGACTATCAGGAGGACAGCGTGTACCAATTTACGCGCTACCGGAAAGACGACACGTATGGCGCGGGGGAGGATTTTGCGGGAACCAGCATGCCCATACAATTTTACGATCTTCCTGCGGGGAATTATGTGGTAAAGATAGCGTTTTTCCGCTTGAAGTACGTCCGGGTGTCCCTGCTGGTTCAAACCGTTATCGTCCGGGCCGGGCTGACCACCAACACGTGGGATAACTTCGGCGGCAGCTTGGACTGGATCGAGGGCAACTTCGCCTCCTCCAACGCAAATTTGAAGGGCATCAGCATCGGTGATACGCTGGTAAGCGGGTTTTCGTCCGATATCTACACCTATAGCGTATACGAGACCACATTGAACGCCCCGCAAGACAAAAGCCTGAGCGTTACAGTTACACCCGATGCGCCGGGTCAGTCCGTTACGGCTTCGCTGAACGAGGCCGAGGTGTCCCTGACGAGAAACGGCGGCGTTCTCACCGGGAGCCTTACATCCTTACAAGGGGCAAATTCCCTGGTCATCACGGTCACCGCCCCGGACGGGGTCACCAAACAAACCTATACTGTCAGTTATACGTATATATATACTACAGAGTGGCATGTGTCACAAGACGGCGATGACGGCGACTCAGGGACAAGTCAAAAACCGTTAGCGACGGTGGGCAAGGCCCTGGCCTTAATCAAAATCGCCTATGACAGCGGATCGGGCTGGCCCGGGGGGACATCCAACCCCATCGCAGCCCGGATCAACATACACGGAACAATTGTCGAAGACGTCACTATAGGAGATTCCTCACTTCCCCCTATTCTTCTCATGGGATCGGGAACAGCCGAAATTAATGCCGCGTCGGAGCGCGCACTTACTATAAAAAGCGGGACAAAGGCGATTCTGGGTGACGATCTCACCCTCGTCCGCAATGAGAATACCGCCGCGAACAACGGAGGCGGGGTGTTTGTTGAAAGCGGCGGCGACTTCACCATGAACGGCGGGAGCGTCAGCAGGAATTCCGCCAGCTTAGGCGGCGGGGTGTTTGTTGAAAGCAACAGTGCCTTCACTATGAACGGCGGGAGCGTCAGCGAGAATTCCACCATAAACGGCGACGGAGGCGGGGTGTTTGTTGAAAGCGGCGGCGCTTTCACCATGAACGGCGGGAGCGTCAGCGGGAATTCCGCCGCGGACGGCAGTGGCGGCGGGGTGTTTGTTAACGGCGGCGCTTTCACCATGAACGGCGGGAGCGTCAGCGGGAATTCCGCCACGTACAACGGAGGCGGAGTGTTTGTTGAAAGCGACGGCGCTTTCACCATGACCGGCGGGAGCGTCAGCGGGAATTCCTCCACGAACGGCGACGGCGGCGGGGTGTTTGTTAACGGCGGCGCTTTCACCATGAACGGCGGGAGCGTCAGCGGGAATTCCGCCGCGTCCAACGGCGGCGGCGGGGTGTTTGTTGAAAGCGGCGGCGACTTCACCATGAACGGCGGGAGCGTCAGCAGGAATTCCGCCAGCTTAGGCGGCGGGGTGTTTG
>JAITIK010000192.1 GCA_031279555.1 Treponema sp.
CAACAGTAACGCGGTGAAATTTCCACCTGCGTTTGCGGTCTTCAATTTTACCCCGTGCGGCGCGTTCCCGTATTCGCGCTTTAAATCAGCGTTTACATCGTTTTCATCGGCATATACACGACGCGGCGAATTCCCTCAAATGCCATCCAGGATAGTTTTCCGCCATTTTCTTGAGCCTTTCAGGGTCTATTTTCCTTCTGCGACTTTTGAGATAATGATCCTCCGTTTCCCTTCTTCTTCGAATTCCGACTTCCAGACATAATAACTCCGCAAGCTGATGCCAAAAGCCTCATAGACCAGGTCAAAAGTATGCCCGGAATTTTTATATTGCATCACACGTCGTCTCAATTTTTCATCATAAGCCATATTGAATTATTTTATCATAAGAGGCTGTTACAAAACGCGCCCTATAGGGCGTCAGCTTTTGGAACAGTTTCCATAAATTTAGGGGAAAAACTGGGCTTTGACCGGTTTTTTCAAAGAGGTTGTTCCGAAACCAACCGGGTTTTGGAACAACCTCTTTTATATTGATATTTTTTAAGTAGAAACGTTATAATGAATTACGCAAACACAATTTTCTCCACAGAGTGAAATAACATCTAAAAATGAAGTTTTTAGATGTTCCTTTAAGGAGAAATTGACGCCGTTAATGACCAATTTGGGGAAACTGGGATTTAATTTGGACATATCTTTAGATGCTTGTTTTGAAACATATTGGGGGCTTTCTTTTTCTTAACTGGAATGGAAAAATTCAGAATTGATTTTGAATTTGAGGGTGGAAGTTTGCAAAAGCTGATGTATGGATTTTGTGGTGCTGATATTTCGCAAGAATTAAACGAGTATTTATGTGGACTAAATTATAAATCATCAACAGCATGGCCATTATATCAGTTTATGGACTATTACAGATAGGAATAGAGAGTTTTAATTAGAGACGTCCGGCATCCATACCGGACGATTCGTATAAAACCATCCGGCATAGCCAGCCCCGCTTGTATTGTCAAAGGATACTCTTACCCCGATGTTTGCAATCATCCAGCCAACCGGGCTGGGCTTTGAACTCAGGATCAGCGTTGACAATGTTCTCAATGAGGCATCCTTTTCATTGAAGCCGGATCATTTGTTTGAAACTTTTTCCTGACCGTGATATAATTGTCACTATGAACAAACTCTATCTGCTGCTGGCGTCTCTATCGCTTCTTGCGCTTGAAATGCATTCAGAAACCTTTACGTATAAGCAAAAGACGGGGGACAAATACCGTGTTTTTTCAACGGTGCTGGAAGACGTATATATTAACAGAATATTCAGCCACCGGGCGGAAATCGTGAACCGCATCGCCGTTGAAACAACCGCATTCAACGACGGGCGCGCCCATAACAAAGCGGTGTTCCAGACCGGAGAGCGGGCGGTTCTCGTGGGATCCTCACCGAAAAGTGGCGCGGCTCAGGGCGGCTATCAATGGCAGAAAGACTATGTTTCCGAATTTGAGCGCGATGAGCGCGGGCGCCTTACCATAGACAAGCGCCACTTCATGCCGGTTGTAAGAAACGTACCGGTTTTTCCGGATACAGACCTTAATGTTGGGGATACGTGGGCGATTGATGGACATGAAATGCATGATTTTCGGGATAGCTTTGGTATCGCCGATCCGTACCGCATACCATTCACCGCGCATTATACATATTTAGGTGAAAGAGAATGGAAAGGCAGTCTGCATCCAGCGTTTTCCGTGTCTTACCGCATCTTTCTGGAGCCTGAAGCGGCCGGAAGCGTCCTGTATCCAATCCGCATTATGGGCGCGTCGGATCAAATTGTGTACTGGAACAGAGACAGGGGACGCGAGGTTGCGTACACCGAACATTTCCGCATGATTTTTGAGCTTTCCGATGGCAATGTCATAGAATTCCGGGGAACCGCTGAGGCTGAAGTCGTGGATACGCAGGAAATGGATAAAGAACGCATCGCGGCGCAGATCAGCAGGGATATTGAGGAGATGGATATAGAGGGAGCGCAGGTGGCAATAGTAGATGACGGCATTTCCATAACCCTTGAAAACATACAGTTCCAGCCGGATTCCGCCGAGCTTTTGGATTTGGAAAAAGCGAAACTCGACAAGATAGGGGCGATCCTCAAAAAATATCAGGACAGGGACATAGTGGTAGCCGGACATACGGCGTATTCAGGATCCCAGGCGAGCATGGTGAAACTGTCCGAAGAGCGGGCGGGCGTCGTGGCGGGCTATCTTATTAATGGAGGAATTCGCGCGCCGGATAGAGTGGTGACACGGGGATACGGCGGTACGCGCCCCATTGCGGACAACAGCAATGAAGCGGGCAGAATACGCAATCGCCGCGTTGAGATCACGCTTTTAGAAAATTAAAGGAGACACTATGGACAATAACGTGGCGCTTCCAGTTCAACTTTCGATTGCAATCGGCGCGGCGGGCGGTGGAGACGCCGAGACGCCCGCCATATATCAGTGGGGGCTTGTGGTCATCAAGCGTATACAAACATGGGACAACCCGGTTGTCGACGGTTTTATGCGAGGAATCTCTCTCTTCGGGACGGAAGCGGTCTATCTTGCGCTGCTCCTCATGATATTTTGGTGCATTGATGAAAAGAAAGGCGTCCGCCTTAGCGTAACGATGCTGTTTTCCTCATGGATAAACGCCTTTTTTAAAGTATGGCTTCATCAACCCCGTCCCTTTCAACTCGACGCTTCGGTGGGAAAATCATTTGAACCCACCTACGGCATTCCATCGGGTCACGCCCACATGTCGCTGGTATTCTGGACGGTCATGGCGTTGTGGGCAAAGCGGCGCGCAAAACGCGGCGTGTTGTTTTTCACTCTGGCGATCCCCATAAGTCTTATCATGGGCGTGTCACGGCTTTATCTGGGCGTGCATTTTCCTACGGATTTGTTTGCGGGCTGGTTCCTCGGCGGCGTGACGTTGGCGTGTTATATCTTTTTTGAAAAACGCATTTCAGATTTTCTTGCAAAAAGCGGTCTGCGTGTACAGTTCATCATATCGGCGGCGGTTTCCTTTGTGATTCTTCTCACCGGAAACACGCTTTTGAGCGGCGCTATGCTTGGTATGGGGGCGGGTTACGCGCTTATGCTGAAATTCGCGCCTTTTTCCGCGCAATCAAAGCGCGGGAAGGGACTGAAAACCTTTTTTATCTTGGCGGCGCGGTACATCATAGGCGTTGTGGGCGCGGCTGTTCTTTTCCTTGCGTTTCAACGCTTTATGCCGGACAAAAACTCCGCGTATTATCCGCTTGCCTATTTCTGCCAGCCCGTTCCGCTTGGTCTATGGATATACGCGGGAGCGCCATGGGTTTTTATAAAAGCGCGTCTTGCGGATACTGTAGAGAGGCGAGGAGAAAAAATTACGGGCGAATGAAGGTGTACGCGCAACAAATCGCCGCTCCCAGCGCATCAGCCGCATGATTCGGCTTTGGAATCGCGTCAAGTCCCAGAATAAGACGCGCCATTTCCTGAACCTGCTCTTTATCAGCCCGCGCGGCGCCCACTACAGCCTGTTTGATGGCATTGGGCGTCAGTTCCCGTACGGGCAACCCCGCTTCCGCAAGCGTCATGCACAGTACGCCCCGCGCTTCGGCGACCGGAAGGGCGCTTGTGATGTTCCGTCCGAAATAGAGGGTTTCAACTGCGGCCTCCGAAGGCTTCCAAGTTTCGAGAACTTCCACAAGCGTATCGTGGATAAAAAGCAACCGCTCTGTAAGCGGCTTGTCGGGGCTTGTCTCTATGCAACCATGGGAGAGATAACGGACGCGCTGCGCGGGTTGCGTATCGGTTTCGATGACGCCCCAGCCCGTACTTGCCAAACCGGGGTCAACGCCGATAATTCGCCGCATCCTTTTTCGTCACTCTTCTTCTTCAAAACCATCGGGGACTTCAATATTTGAATAGACATTTTGAACGTCGTCGTTTTCTTCAAGCCGTTCAATGAGCCTGAGCATTTTCGCCGTTTCGTTGTCGCTGAGTGTTACCGGCGCTTCGGGGATCATGCTAATTTCCGCGCTGGTCGTTTCAATAGACGCGGCTTCCAGCGCCTTTGCTACGGCTTCAAAGTCTTCCGCCGCAGAGGTGATCTCGATAACGCCGTCAGATTCGGAGACATCTTCAGCATTGCCTTCAATGGCGATTTCCTCAACCTTTTCAAGGGGGAATTTCTCACCGTCAACCGTGAAGACGCCCTTGCGGGTGAGGAGCCGCGCAACCGATCCCGCTTTCGCCAATTCCGCGCCCGCGCGGGTAAGGATGTTGCGCACATCCGCAGCGGCTCTGTTTCGGTTGTCCGTGAGAACTTCAATAAAAAGGGCGGCTTCGCCGAGGCGGGCTTCATAAGACAACTCTTCGTAATTCACGCCTTCAAGCTCGCCGGTTCCTTTTTTTACCGCGTTGGTGATATTATCCTTAGGCATATTCGCGCCACGAGCTTTCAGAATAGCCGTGCGCAGTCTCGGGTTTCCCTCTGGATCGCCGCCTCCAATGCGCGCGGCAATGGTGATCTCCTTGATGAGTTTGGTAAACATTTGTCCGCGTTTTGCGTCCGCGGCGCCTTTCTTGTGTTTAATAGTCGCCCATTTGCTGTGGCCCGACATACTGTGTCCTCCTAAAAATGTAATAAACGCGCAAAAACGCGGAAAACAGGCGGTTTCCTGAAAACCAGCGGTTTTTTGTCATTCTTGCGCATATTTTAACATACGTTGCAAGAATGATCAATACGCCAAGCAAACCCATTCAGAGGCAAGAGCGGTTCGCTTTGGCAACAGTTTCTACATGAGGCATCCGCCTTCCGGCTTTATTATCCATAAGCAGGAAGAAAACCGTTTTTAAGGCCGTTTCCCGCCTTGTAACCCTCCGCAATCTCAGGAATACGAACCAGTGTGTGAACACCGGATGCCTCTGTTCCGGTTACTGACTCGACTCGTCCGGAAATTTACTCCCCATACTGCTTTTTCACTTCTGGATACGCTTCAAATACCTTTCGCGCCTGACATTTTTGATTTTTTGGACTGTCTCCGCAGGAGTATAATTTGGCGCTGATTGCGCAAGAAAATGCGGGAGAATCAATCGCTTCCATCTGGAACTTGTCCATTCTCCTCTTGCGCGACATTCCATAACATGATAATCTGGTATTGTGAAAAATATAGTACGGCTTCTATTTTTTTTCTGTTGCGCGTTTATGCTTGTCCTCTTTTTCTTCACACTCATTGGATTCTTTCGTGTACGGAGCGCCGGATTAACAACCATAGCGATATCCGGCTCGTTCTTGCGTGAATTTGTCCTTTCTTTCTGCGGACAGCTTCCCCACACTCTTTATCTCACTATTTTAATAAGCCTCAGTTACGCCGCGAGACGGGAAATATCCTGTCCAGTTTCCATGTTTTGCGTGTTCATCCTTGCGCTGGGCTTTATCGCGCTTAGCTGGCTGTTTATTGCCAAAACAGGCGAAATCCGTCTGCCGCCCGCATCTGACAAAACCATAACGTTTGGCGAAAAAGGGCTTATCCTTTTTTCAAGCGGCGGATCAAACGAATCAATCGTACTTCTTGACGGACCGCAAGAATATCCGCGCGTGGTTGTCTTTCCAGATGCGCAGGCTGAATATCAGAGAACCCGGGACGAAAGCGCCGCTGACGCGCTACGCGCCGCGCCGCTGGTAAAACCCCTGTTTTTTAGGAACGATGAAAGCGCTTTCATGGCAAAAATTATGGATAAATTTCATATAATCACGCTCAAATTTGAGGAGTTGGCGGCAAACGGTCATAGGGATTTCATGCTCTACGCGGCGTCATTGATTTTACTGCTTGTTTCTGTGCGTTTTATTATGAATATAAGTTCATGGCATTTCGCTAATTTGCTTTTTGGCGGCCTCTTTTTCAGCGGAATCCTCTATCTAGAGGCGTTCGTCGACTCAATACAAGCGCAAAACCTCATCTCCACCGCTATTAAAGGGATAATCCCCAAGAATTATATCAGCCCCGCTGTTTTCTGTTTGGCGGCTTTACTGTTCATAAGCATCGCCGTTTTTTTCCATGCTTTATCAAAGCGGACGCAAGAAAAAGGGATGCGCCGTGCGTAAACTGCGTAAACGCGGCAAAATTATGGCGTATCCTCTCATTTTTAGCATATACATCGCGGTCTCCTGCGTGATCATCATGGCGTTCCGCTACCTCTTGCCGGTAGCGCCGCCTCCTCTACCTGTCTATGTTGTCCCGTGGAGGCTGACAAACGGCTTATTGGACATTTGCGCTATTTTTCCCGCCTTGTTATTGGCGGGACTAGTCATGCCGTTCGGGTGGATTATTCAAGAAAACGAACCTTTTCCTCGGTTCTCTCCGCAATTTTTCAAGCGGCTGTCACCGGCTCTCTTCACAGGTCTTGCCGCAACCGCCGTATATGCGGTGATCTTTTTTCTGATAAGCCCTCTATCCCAAGACTACTACAAAACCATGAGTTTGAAAGGTTCGCTCTTTCATCAATCAAAAGCCGCCGCTGAAGCGCAAGCCGCCGCCGGACAATGGCTTGACGCCGAATATTCCATCACTATTTGCAAACGAATCTGGCGTAAAAGCGCGCAGGAAGGCGGAGAGATATTTTCGCTTGCCGAAAGAATCAGCGCCAAAGCGACGGAAATCCGCGCTAAAAACATGGCTTTAGAAACTGAAAAGATATATAACATCCAATACAAGGAAGAACCGGCTGTTTTTACAGAATGGGAACCAGTCGACGCTCAAGAAGCCCTCGCGTCAGCGAAAACCGCGCTGGCCGAAAACCGTTGCTTTGACGCATATTGGCTTGCGAATCTTGCGATGCGCTTATTGAGAACAAAAAGAACAAGCGCCGAACGCCGGCAGGCTGAACGTATTGCGGAGCAGGCATGGAACGCCATCAATGATCTCGCTCCTTCAGAACAGGAAAGCGAAACCTATTCTCTGTATCGCCAGAAGCGTGAAGGATATGCGGCCGTACATGACGAGAATTGGCTTCAGGCGTACCATATCTTCGCTGACCTCATTACAAAAACGCCGGCGGATCCGGATGTCGTCAATCTTTTGGCCATAAGCAAGCGGCAGGTAGAAAACTTCGCCTTCTTTGTTGATGAACGAGATGTTACGCTGGGATCCATGTCGCCAAATCCTTTTTTCTCCATCCCAATCAACGCCCAAAATGTCCGCGCCGTCATCAAAATGGTGGACATTTCGCTTTTTTCGGATTCCGCGTACGGCAGGAATGTGGAATTCCTCCTGTTCGATCAGAATCATACTTTTATGGGGACAATAACCGCGCCTTTTTGCAGGTTGTCACCGCAAAAAATTGATGGCGAAGAGCGGCTTCTTGTTACGATGCGCTCCCTAAACGGAGAAACCAACGAACAATTCGATCCAGCCGTTATGTGGTTTGATAAAGACAGAAAAAGACAGGAACTGTTTGATGACAACATGCAGTTGACGCTTGATATAAATTATCAGCATTTTATTTTTCTTACGAATCTCAGGCATGGACTGGAGTCGCTTCTTTTAAACGAGCTTTTCGTTGCGGGCGGCGATTTTGGCAAGTACGGCTATATAGAACAGGTGTTTCAAGCCGAGATTATGTACCGTATCTTCAGCCTGATAGCGTTTCTTCCCAACACGGTTGTTGTGATTATCTTGGGCTGGCGTTTGCGGGCGAAGAAAAAGCCCTTTTTTATAGGCGTTCCCATGCTCTTTATTTTGCCGGTTGTATTTCAAGTTGTCATGCGCTTGTATCAAGGTCTTCTTAATACGCTTTGCATTTGGTCTGTCGCCACTCTCGGATTTACCCTGTCAATGGTTGGTTTTACTCTGGGAACCGTGCCGTTGTTTTTCCTATCACTGCTGTTAGCCGCGTTCCAGAGAAACAAATGATTCTTATAAGGCGGTTGAAATTAGCGGCGCCAACAAAAGATATGGGTGCAATACATCCCTCTAAATCTAAGGTTGCTCTTCCAAAAAGCAAGCGATAATGAAAAATAGAAATGAAATGGATGTGAAGATAATAACAAATTTAGAGATTGCGAAGAAAATATAAAAGCGGACGTTTCGCCCCCCGATGAGCGGTTGCGAATGACGGTTTGCCTGGGTCGTTCTGTTGTGTTCCATATCTTTATAAGACTAGCCTTTTACGCGCGGTTTCAGTATTATAGTAGGAGCATATGCGCCGGTTTCAAAACGCGGGCGTGCGGCGAGTGCGTAGCGCCCCGCATGGTTTGTGTTTCGTGACCGGCTTTTTTGGATGAGGACACAAGAAAATGGTACACGTACAAGCCGCCGACAGACTCGGAACAGAACCTGTTGGCAAGTTATTGCTCAAATTTTCTATACCTGCCATCGTAGGTATGATGGTGAACGCGCTCTACAATGTGGTTGATCGCATTTTTGTGGGACGAGGCGTTGATGAAGTGGCGCTTGGCGGGCTTTCCCTCATTCTGCCGCTTATGACTATATTTATGGCGTTCGCCATGCTGTTCGGCATTGGCGCGGCGAATATGATCTCCATGCGGCTTGGTCAGGGGAGAAAAGAGGATGCCGAAAACGCCCTGAATCACTGCTTTTGGCTTCTGTTAGGCACGGGCGTCATTATCATGGTTCTGGGCCTTGTCTTTATGGAACCCATCCTCTCCATGCTCGGCGCCCAGGAAGGAAGCGCCGCGCTTGGTTATGCGCGGGATTATTTCCGCATCATACTGTACGGCGCGGTTTTTTCCATGCTGGGCTTCGGGTTTTCGCACTGTACGCGGGCGCAGGGATTCCCAACCATCACCATGATAAGCATGTTCATTGGCGCGGGACTTAACATGATCCTCGATCCCATTTTCATCTTCTATTTCAAATGGGGCGTTGAGGGCGCGGCGTGGGCGACCATCATTTCCCAGCTCGCCTCTACGATTTGGATACTGTCGTTCAGCTTCAGCAAGAAAGCCATCATCAGATTGGAATTCAAAACGTTTAAGCCTTCGCTTGCCATGACCGGAGAGATAATGGCGTTCGGTTCCGCTCAATTTCTTCTGCAATTCGTCATGTCGGGCGTACAACTGCTCTACAACGCAAGCATGGGCTGGTACGGCGCCGCCGCGCTTGGCGTCGTCAACGGCGGAGACATCGCCCTTTCCGGTATAAACATCGCCGGCTCCATCGTTATGATGATCCTCATGCCGATATTCGGTATCAATCAAGGCGTTCAACCCCTACTCGGCTACAATTATGGGGCGAAGAAATATCGCCGCGTACTCCGCGCCTATGCGCTTGCGGTTAGTGCGGCGACCGCCATCTGCGCAGTGGGCTTTGTTCTGACGCAAGCCTTTTCCCATGAGCTTGTCAGAATGTTCGCGCCGGATGGGAGCGGCGCTTTGTTTCAGTTCGCTCCTTGGGCGTTACGCGCCATGACCGCCATGCTCCTCGTGGACGGCTTCCAAATCGTATCTTCCAATCTCTTTGTGGTAACCGGACGCCCCAGAACATCCATTCTGCTTTCCATGATGCGCCAGTTCATAGCCCTTATCCCGTGTATACTCATTTTCGGCAGAATTTGGGGCTTGTGGGGCGTGGCGGCATCAGGACCAGTGGCGGACGGCTTTTCATTTATCATAACCGCCGTGTTTATCGCGTTTGAATTGAAGAAGTTGAAGACGGCGAGCGAAGTCGCGCCCTAAGAAGAAGCCGCGTCGCGCTGTCTTTCCCACTCATGCAGGAATTGAAGCGCGTACTGTTGAATTCCGTTGAAATATACGTTGATAAACCGAGCGAGGGGGACGCCTACGTACCGGTAATGCCAGCTTTCCCACCGGTAGCCTGTAACCTCCTCGTATCCGTCTGGAAAAGATAAAGACCAGCCGAAATCGCTTGCATGTGCGAGCAGCCATTTCCCGGCTTTGGTTTCCGCAAACGTATCGTCTATGGAGCCAAAATCTACTACCAAACCGGTTTGGTGCTGGCTGCATCCTGGAGGCGCCGATTCCCTGTCTGCGGCTTCTTTTCCCATCTCCCGCACATTCCGGTTGTACACCATCGCTTGGTAGGCGTATGAGCGGTAGCTGGACGAAGCGAGGAGCGCAATGCCGTCTGCTTTTGCGGCTTTTGCCATTTCTTCAAGGCTTGACTCGGCAAACCCACGAAGGCGGAGGTCGTTTCTACCGATACGGTAGGTCTTCCCTTCGACAAGCGGAACAAGATCATCCGGATCGTAGTCTTGCGGAAGCGGATGCTGTTTGTCCACCAGCAGGGAGAGGTACGGATCGCCTTCCAGCGCCGCGCCGATATTCTCAATAAACGGCGATCCGGAGCGCATCATCTCTACAATAGTTACAATAATATCAGGCGGAATCCCCGCTTTTCGCGCCGCCCGCTCCACTTTAAACACAGTCTCGTCCATCTCATTCATCGGCGCTTCCTGCGCTTCCAAACCGGCTTGAACATTCCGCAACTCGTCTCCGGAATCTGTTGTATGCGAAGAATTCGCTTTTATACATGAACACAACGATAAAAGGCAAAAAAACAACGCGATCTTTCTCAATATTTTTTCTTTGTTTTTCTTATACCCGTTCACCGCGTTCTGTTATGAGCGCCTCGTACGCTACTTTAGCCGCATCCTGTTCCGCAGCTTTTTTATTTTTACCCATACAGGGTCCGAAAACCATTGTGTTGACGGCAACTTCCACCCAAAATGACCGGTCATGATCCGGTCCCGAATATTTCACCAGCTTGTAAACCGGACACATTTTGAATTCACGTTGGCAGAATTCCTGCAAAAGGCTTTTGTAATTTTGATAACGCCGCTTCTCAACTACATTAACGATTTCCTTGTTGATGTACCGGCTTACAAAGGCGAAGGCTTGAGCGTATCCGCAGTCAAGGTAGATCGCTCCGATAAGGGCTTCAACCGCGTCGGCTAGAATAGCGTTTTTGTTTCTACCGCCGGTGCTTTCTTCGCCCCGTCCCAAAAGGAGCATAGCGTCAAGTTGCAGTTCACGCGCTATGCCGGAAAGAATCGTCTCAGACACCACAACGGATTTTATTTTGGCAAGCTCTCCTTCAGGTTTTTCCACAAAACGTTCATATAAAAGAGCGGCGGTGACAAGCCCCAGAATACTGTCTCCCAGAAATTCCAACCGCTCGTTGTTATAATGATTTTGCGCTTCATTGGAAACGGAGCAATGCGTCAACGCCAAGTTGAACAATGCGATATTCTTAAATTTTATCGAAATATTTTTTTGAAAAGAGAGCAGTTGTTTTTTTCTTTCCACACCAACCGCCGGAAGTCCAGCGGGACAGCCTCTGCGCCTACCCGCAATGGATGCGCTGGCGTCTGCCTTTGATGTGACCGCAGACGCATCCGCGCTTTCCCTTGATGCCGGATTGGCGAATTTGGCGATTTCAAAAAGACGCACGCTTATTTTTGCTGGGATTTTATGTAGTTGTAAGCATCGCTGACCGTTTCAAACTCATTCGCTTTTTCATCGGGTATCTCAATGCCCATCGTTTCCTCAATGGCGTATACCAATTCATACGTATCAAGGCTGTCCGCGCCAAGATCCTGACGAAAAGAAGCCTCCATAGTGATCTTCTCTTCATCAATTTCCAGTTTTTCAGCAATAAGTTTTTTCATTTTCTCAAATAAATCATCCATAACCTTCCTCCTTATACCTTTGAATTCGGTATGATTACCTGTTTTCCACGATAAAAACCGCATTTTGGACAGACACGATGAAATTTAACCAAATTTCCACACGTTCCGCACTCAACCAAATTTGGGGCGTCCAGCCTCATATTAAGCGACTGCCGCCGTCTTGTTCTTGCTTTTGATGTCTTAAATCTGGGAACCGCCATGTAAACCTCTCTTTATATGTAATAAGACCTTAGTTTTTTTATATAATAACACAACATGCTGTTTGTGTCAAGCGAACATCTGAAGGTTTTTCAAAATCGCCCCAGCTTGATTTCAAGCCCCCGATTTTGCGGGAATTGCCATGCGGCGTCACAATAGTGATGCGCTGGACGGGCGTCTTGCAAGAAATGTACGTCCTATGTATACTACCGGATATGGAAGTTCAACCGATACTTGATTCGTGCAGGAAAACTCTTGCAACCCGTGTCATTGGGCAAGAGGAAATGATTGACGGTCTCCTTATGGCGTTGATTGCCGGAGGACATATTCTCCTTGAGGGGGTGCCGGGTCTTGCGAAAACATTGGCGGTAAAAAGCCTCGCCGACATTACGGGGCTTGTGTTCAAGCGGATTCAGTTTACGCCGGATCTGCTCCCTGCGGATTTGACCGGAACCATGGTGTGGGAACAGTCTACCGGAGCCTTTTCCGTGCGACGGGGGCCTATTTTCGCCAATGTGATCCTTGCTGATGAGATCAACCGCGCGCCAGCCAAAGTGCAGTCCGCCTTGCTTGAGGCGATGGAAGAAGCCCAAGTTACCATCGGTGAGACGACCTATTCCCTGCCGAATCCGTTTTTCGTGCTTGCAACCCAAAATCCTATTGAACACGAAGGCACATACGCCCTGCCCGAAGCCGAATTGGATCGCTTTCTGCTTAAATTGCTCATAAAATATCCTCGTTCCGAACAGGAAGTTACGATGCTCTCTTTTGTCGCCAGGAAAAAAAACACGTCTCTTCTTCCGCAAGTGTTGAATGTCAGCATGTTAAAATATCTTCAGGCGGCTGCGGACGCCGTTCATGTTGACGAACGGCTTGTCGCATATATTGTTTCCATTGTCGGCGCGACAAGACCCGCGCCGGTGAAAGGCGGTCAGCGGGAGAAAAATGAGAGAAACGAAAAGGAAGGCATATACCGGTACATCAATTTCGGCGCATCTCCCCGCGCCTCTATCGCTTTGTACCGGTGCGCCAGAATACACGCGCTTTTTGAGGGACGCTCCTTTGTCAGCCCTGATGACGTCAAAGCCGTCGCGTTGCCGGCGCTCCGGCACCGCCTCGTGTTGTCGTACGAAGCCGAAGCTGACGGGCTTGATCCGGATGCGATCATTTCCCGTATCCTGAGTTTGGTGCCGGTGCCATAGCCAAGCGCCTAAACGGTTGGGGGCGGGAATATTCGCCTCCGCCAGTAACGGCATGAAAGCGCAGGCGAGCGGTGGTGAGATGAGCGCGAGGACGCTCCTCTGCATAATGAACCAGCGCCGCTTTTGTGTGGGCGGCGCTGGTTGTATTTGCGATTTCCTCTTGAAAGTTACAGGTTATTCAAAGCCTGTTGGGTGATTTTCTGTATTTGATTAGTCCAATTTATAACGAGAACGGTTTGCAGATAGGGTTTTGCCGCTTGGTTGTGGGTGTTGCCGATACCTGCAATTAGAGCGCGGATGTAGCGTTCGTCCTGTACGGTAAGCGCGCCGTGGGCTTTTTTCTCGTTAATCTCAATAATATAGACGCCCAGATACTTCACCGCTTCATCGCTTGCCAATTTTGAAAAAGCGCTGATAGCGGCAAATCGCTCTTCATCATCGGACGCATACCGGTATGACCAGTTCAGATAGTTGAGGATGGAAGCCTCCTCATCGCCCGCGCCATAGGCGTTTATCATGTCAAGAGCTATTTTTCGCAGTTGCACCCGTTTGTACTGCATATCAGAATTCACTGAAGCTCCAGCCCATCCCAAGGTAAGGGCGGTTGTCGCCGCTTTAATTTTATTTTCATCGGAAGCATCCGACCGTTCAATGGTTCTAAGCGCAAGCAGTTTCTGATCGTACGTGTACGCGGTGTCTTTAATGGCCGCCATTAACTGCTCCGCAGGATCATCAGAAAGAACGGGCAACGCATCGTTGGCGGCTTTCTTAACCCATGCCTTATACCAGCCGTTTGCCGCAAAGAAGACCGGCGTATAGCCCGCCGGATCCTTGTAGTTTGCAAGAGCCGTTATGGCGCCATAGGCGATGCGCTCCCCGGATGTGCGGTTTATCGGGCCGCGGGTGGTGGTGTCGACTAATATCTGCACCACATGGGGGATGAAGTTCACGGCGTTCATCTGCCCCAAGGCGATGAGCGACTCGGATTTTACCAGCGCGTTGGAAAATCTTTTAATCACTTTCCATACATTCTGTCCGGCTTCGACGTACCCATCTTTTCCGAGTTGCTGAACAAGAAGGATCGCCATATCATCGGCGGCTTGACTCTCCTGCGCCGATTTGACATTGGGATACTCTGAAAGCAACCTGCTCAACGCCATTGCATAAAAACTGTCGGCATCGGCAAGATTCTGGCTAACTACAGTTTTCACAGCGCCAAGCTGTTCAAGAACCGTACCCGCATTGTTGAACTGTTCTGTGTAGAAGTCCAACTCTTCATCGGCGAAAAGCGCCGGAACACTAAAGCTCAACAGAGCAATTATTATTAAACGTTTCATAGAAAAAGTATATAATGTACAAAGATAAATTGCAACTATAGAATGAAACAAATTTTAACTCCTCCTGGTTTTAGGCCGCGCCTAAAAACGGCGGGATATTGGTTTGACATTCGTTAAGCGTATGGTATGCGCCGCGTTCTTAGGAACCGCCGCGTCCCAATCCGCCTGCGGGACATGCCGCTAGGCGACGGGCTTCTTTTAAGAGGGCGCCGCCGCCGGAGAACTGCGTGATTATCCGTATCCGGTAGGTCCGGGCGATAACACCGGAAGATGCGTGGATATGCGGTTGCGCGGATTGTCCACCAGGTTCCCCGTCACCTTGATGGCCGTGTCGTCCATCTGCACCAGATAGAAGCCGCATGAGGGGGTCGTCTCCGGCTATCTTGATGCGGATCCCTAGAACCGTAACCGTATTTTTCAAGAAATTCAATTCGTTCGCGCCGCTCGTGTCCCTCGTTCGTGTTGTTCGTGTCTTTAGGAACACGCCTGTCGTACGCATGAAATCACAGAGGAGATCTCCTCTTCTGTCATGCCGGGCCACAAGGGAAGCGAGACCTCTTGCTTGAACATCTTAAACGATTCGGGAAAATCGTTGTCCTCAAAACCGTATCTATCTCTGTAATAGGGCATGGTATGGAGCGGAATAAAATGCACGGATACGCCGACGCCCAATGTCCGCATCGTTTGAATAAAGGCGTCCCGGTTGATTGAAGGATGCAGGCGCAACGGGTACAGGTGCCTGGCATCACCGGCGCCGGTAGCCGGAATGATGAAGCGGTCATCGCCTGAGAAAGCCGCGTCATAACGGGCGGCTATATGCATCCGCATGGCGAGAAGCTCCATGCACCGTGAAAGCTGCACCCGCCCCAGCGCGGAAAGGATGTCCGGCATATTGTATTTATAACCCGGCGCAGTCACCTCATAGTACCACGACGCCCTTGTATCCGTGTACCGATTCCAAATAGTTCTATCTATGCCATGAGAACGCATGATGGAGACGCGATCCGCCAGTTCCTGACTGCGCGTCGCCACCATGCCGCCTTCGCCCGTGGCGAGCGGTTTTGTCGCATAGAAAGAAAAGACGCCCGCGTCTCCAATAGCCCCCGCAAAGCGAGTTGAACCGGGTCCGGCGAAATCGCCGGGATTCAATTTTGATGGAAAACTATGGGCAGCGTCTTCAATCACTTTGAGATCGTACCGCGCCGCGACAGTCATAATCGCGTTCATGTCGCAGGGAAGCCCGCCGTAATGAACCGGCAGAGCCGCTTTGGGCGCGCCTTTGGGTCCAAAACCGCCCCGCGCAGGATACGCTTGTTCGCCGGTTGCAAGCCGCTGTACGGCGGCTTCCAGAGCGTTGGGATCCATGTGAAACGTTCCCGGAGCCACATCCACAAAAACCGGCTCCGCGCCCAGATAACGGACAACTTCCGCAGTCGAGGCGAATGTATAAGCCGGCGTCAGTACGACGTCGCCTTTCCCGACGCCGCACGCTTCCAGCGTGAGATGCAAGCCGCTTGTCGCGGAGTTCACCGCAAGGCAGCGCAAAGCCGGGTCGCCCGCGCCGCTGTTGGATTCCAAAGGCGCCATATTCGCGGAATGGAGGAATTCAGCGGTATTTCTGAGCGTCCCTGACATTAAAAATGACGCGAATTCATGCTCAAACGCGAGCGTTTCCCCTCCTGTGGTTAGCCAGCCTGATCGCAATACTCTGAGGCAGGCTTCTTCTTCTTCTTCTCCAATAAAGGGGCGAGCAAACGGGATATTCATGTGGTTTATATGGTTCATATGCGTAAGCCTATGCGAGACCGGCGTGATTGTCAAGCGCGCCGGTTTAAAAGGGCGGCTGGAGTATGGAATGGCGCCGGCAAGACGCCCACCTTTCAGTCCGCCCAAAAGGTGGTTCATTCGGCGTTACCCGCAGTATTTTTCTATATAATCGTTCATCGCTTTGACTACACGCGCTTCCACAGTCTTATCATAACGAGCCGCGCCGCGCATCGGGCCGGTTTTAATTGATTTTGCTCCTAGATAATGTCCCACGCCGGAGTACAGGGCGATAAAACAATGGTCAATTCCATAGACATTGAATACGCTGTTGAGAATCGCCGAATTGGCGTACGGCACTATCTTGTCCGCGGCATCATGGACGATGATGGTGGGAGGGCTATCGCTTGTAACAAAGGTGATAGGAGAAATAGCGGACAGAAGGCGCCGGCCGGTTTCGCTGTACCCTTCGTCGGTAATGTCGCCTTCCTGCGGATGATAACCGGTGGCTTTTTCGGCCACCTGATAAAACAATTTGAGCCATCCCAGTTTCTTGAAGCTATACACAAAGGTAATGTCGCTCAAATCCGTTGGTCCCGCCATGCTTACGCAGAACGCCACCGGTATGGGAGCGGTTTTGTGGTGTTTGTAAGCGTATAACATCGAAAGATGGGCGCCGGATGAATGTCCCATAATGATTAACTTCTTGGCGTCCACAGTGTGTTGCGAGCAGAATTCCTGTATGTAGGCGATTGCCGCTGACACGTCATCTACCAAATCCGCGAGGCGCGTGTTTTCGTCAATATACCGGTGGTTCATGGAGGCGACAGTGAACCTGTCCCTGAATGCGTCCAAAAAAGTAGGGCGATTCTTTTTGTCGCCGTACATCCATATCCCGCCGTGAATAAACAAGATGACGGCGCCGCCTGTAGACGCCATCGTAGGCGCAACTTGCGGAATTGAAATGTCCAGCAGGTTCCGCGGGTAAGAGCCGTACCGCAGATCTATATGCGCCGACCAACGAATATCCTGCGGCGTTTCTTTGAGCGGTTTGAATAATCCGAATAAACCGGACGTATGTTTTTGCATGAGGGCATCCTTAATGAACTGCCCCATTCTTCCAATGGGGCGCAGAAAAGTATCGTTGCCGCGTGGCTTCACGCATCGCCAACGGTGAGCGCATTACCGCTCAATTGCGTTGACTGGCTCAATCCGGTTCCGAACGATATCGCACACGTTCCACCGGCGCCCGCCGCCGCCCGAAGACGGAACCGTGAATGTGTATAAAAGCCGGTCGCTGTTATACATCCGAATAGTGGCCCCTGAACGCGACAGGGCTGTGGATGTTCCGTCGTTCCTATTGGTGTAGTCGATCACATAGAGATGGTAAACTCCGTTGTTTTCAGCGCGGGCGACCGTGATGGTTTCGGGACCATAGCCACTCCTGTCATCCCGATCCAGTTTCGCGCTCCCGTCCGACAGGGTTCGCATATTCCAGTATGAAATATGGTAACCCCCTTGTTTCTCAAGGTGGATGTCCAGGTCAGCGGGCTTTTCCCCCCAATCCAGCACGAATCGGAAATCGCCGTCCATGCCCGGAGAAATGGAGAACCAGTTGTTAATCACTGTGGATATCTGAATCCTAAAGGGAATGGAAGTGGTGATGAAGCCTTCTTTCGTAAAGACCATGGTGAAACTGCCATCCTCCCGCTTGGGGAATGCGATAATGCCCCGGCTGTCCGTAACAAAACGGCCGATTTCCGGTATATCCACCGTCGCGCCTGGTATGGGCTTCCCATCCAAGGCGTTGGCGAAGCGCATGGGAATGAGTCCATCCAGTTTCATTATCGCCATATCGGATAATATCATGGCTTTTTCCATATCCGATCCGGCAAACGAAAAATCCATACTTTGGCTGTACGCCGCCGTCCCGATCCACAGCGCCGCAAACAACAAGACGCTTGCTTTTTTCGACATAGCTCGCTCCTTTTTCTGATTGTACGCATTATTGTATTTGTAAGTATATAATATGATGCATTATAAGTCAAATCTTTTCGTAACAGGCGGATGAAACGAGGTCAACAGGTCTAACGGCGCCTTTGGCAAACCGCGTGGCGGTACGGTATAATGCCCTGCCAACCTCCTACAGCCGGTTTTCCTGCGCAATCCCTTCTGGCTGGATGGGATTGCCCGGCGTCACTTGTCTATGCATTAGGGATTAGGCTCCGGCTGGTATATAAAGAAAAGCGAAGCGTTTCAATATTTTTTACAATGTACAAGTCGTGACTGCTAAAGACAATACTGCATGACCGTGATTTTTCCCGCATCATTTCTTTTTAATTCAATATATGACACATTCGGACGCTTGATAATCTTAGTTATCCGAAGCGGCGCGGCCGCCAATCCAAAACAACAGCGAGGTGTTAAACTATAATGGGATTGAATTCAAGATGTTATACCGCATGTTAGGCGGCTTGACATAAAGGCCGGGAATGATACTATAAAAGTATGGGCGGGGACACGCTCGATTTATACAGTGATAGCCTTTTGGCAAGCGACGGAAAGGCGACGGCGGCCGGATTGTCGGAACTAACGGACGGGGCGATCGGCTATGGCCAAATCACGCGGGTTCTCGCCGGGGAAGAGTTGAACGGGAAATCCTTGTGGTTTAAGATAAAGAAACTGGCGCGCCAGTATGAGGATGGGGGAGGGCGTCTGATATTTGACGATACGATAACTGTGGAAAAGGCGGACATGGGGAGAATGAAATAGCCTGGTAGTGTTATGGCCACAGTAAAGGGCGGAATGTGAAGGCGGCAAATATGCCCACCGCATTTTACGCGGCGGAAAACGAATGCGGGAAACTGTAGGCGCCGATAGACTGTCAGATAATATCCGAAACAAAGATAAAAAAAGATGAGGAGAGGGGGAAAGAACGGTGGGCAAGTGGGAGGGGCAAGAATGAGACGACGATGGAGATGACAGGGCGGACGATACAAAAACACATGAAGTTCCGGCGTATACTGGCCGATTCGTGGTTTGCGTCGGTGGAAGATATGAGATTCATAGAGAGAAAGAACAAGAAGTTCATATTTGAGGCAAACGGCAGCCGCCTGGCGGCGGCGAACGGAAGGGGGGAAGAAGCAATGTCGTTTTATCAGGATAGATCATATGGGAATACCCGATGGGGAGCCTGTGCCGGTATATTTAAGGGATTTCAGGCAATCCTTTACAAACCGGCCTTTAAGAACAAGGGCGGGACGGTGGGGGTTCGGCATCTGGCGGCCAATGGCGGAGCGACGGGCGGGGATCGGTTCAAGGCGCCCTATAAGAAACGGCGAGGCGTTGAGGCGTATCGTGAGAGTATAAAACAGAACACGTTGATAGGAAGTTCTCCGGCGCATAGGGCGAGGTCTCAGAGTAATCATATATTCGCGTCGATATATGGGTATGTGAAGTTGGAGTCAGCAAGACTAAATCGCGGATACAATCATTTTGCGATAAAGTCACAGATATATCTGGCGTCTCTGAAACGGGCGATGGAATTGCTATCTGCTTTTAATCCGGGGGATAACGGCCCGCTTGCCTAACTTGAGTTATAACCATTGAGCATGAAATAACAGTAAAATATTGCGAACGGCGTTAAACACAACAAGATTATTGTCAGCATCTTCGCAAAAAAAATAAAGCCCAATTTGCCTGATACAGCCATGATTTCTAACGTTTGATTTCTCTTGTCAGAAAGAATTGACTCTGATATAAACTGAAGCGCTGTCGCTGTACTCATTAATATGGTTATTAGATAACACGCATTATCTATATTGTTTAATATGCTGTCAGTAGTATTACATAAATACAATATTCCAACAATAGTGACAACAAATAAAACAAAGCTTTTTTCGCGTATACTATTTTAGTCAATTCTTTTTTTATCATAGCGCACACAAAATTCATGACACTCGCTCTTTCTAATGCTAATCACAAGAGAATGCGGCTTTCTAAGAAAGCCGCACTCATTGCTGGAACAGGTTGTTAAACACCTGCGACAACCCAAGTACACGCAGGAAAAGCCGACGCTAAGGCTGTCGCCGCAACTCCAGAAGCTCCGCAAACAAGTGTTGCGCCAGCGCTTGGCAGTTCCGCCTCTTCCATTCAGTTTACACCTAAGAGTTTAGGATATTCCATAAAAACGCATCCTAGATGTTAAGCATAGTTTAATAGAATGCCACATTGTTGCCAATATCCAATTGGCGTTTTTTTGACTATAAGAGGAGCTTTTCCCAAAACGCGAACTACATTCAGCGAACGTGTGTTCAGCGAACTACATTTAGGTTAGTTCTGAGAAAAGCTTTCGAAGAAACGGTCTAAAACCCGCTTTTTCCTTATCTAAGGCAACTTTCCCAAAACTGTCGCTCTGCGCGTTTTGGGAAAAGCTCAGAGGTAAAACAACACTTAGAACATTTTCTGGGCTGGCCGCTCGCCGCCTCCTCTCATTACATCTTCACAGAGAAGAAAAGGGCTATAACCTGCGCGGCCATTGCAAGCGACGCGAGGATTTGCGGGTAACGCTTAGAGTCACCGCCCGCTCATGAGCGCCGTCCATTCATTTATATCCGCCTGCGCGACTGGCGCGGCATCAAGCGGCTTGTCGCTTTTGGGAGCTATTTTGAACGAATCCGGCAACGGAATATCTATCACCGGATACATCCAGTTTGTAAGCGGAATAACCTCCTGAAACGAAGGCGAAAGCATGAAGTCAAGAAATCGCTTGGCGTTGTCTTTGTTTTTTGCATGGCTCAACAGCCCCGCGACTTCAACCTGAATCACATGGCCGTCTGTGAAAATGGCGGCTTTGTACCGCTCGGTTTCCTCGTATTCAAGATGATATCCCGGACTGGTCGTATAGGAAAGCGCGAGCGGCGCTTCACCGGCGGTAAAAAGTCCGTAACCGGTGTCCCAGCCTTCCGCAATGGTCAAAATGGACGGGAAAAGCCTTTTCCAGTAATCCTTCCAACCGTCTCTATAAACGGTCTTTGTCCACGTCAGAAATCCAAGACCGGGCGAAGAAGTGCGCGGATCCATGAGGATAAGTTTTTTCGCATACACGGGATCCGTCAAGTCCTCAAGACTCTGAGGCGGATTGGGAATCTTTTCACTGTCGTATACAATGGCGAAATAGCTGTAATCAAACGGGATGAGGCGGAAGGTTTTGTCAATGACGATTTCATCGGGAATGTCATCCGCTCTCGCAGGTTTATACGCTTCCAAAAGGCCGGAATTCAATGTTCTTTCCGCATAGTTTTGATCAAGTCCAAGGATAATGTCGGCATCCGCTGAGTTCCCTTCCAGAAGCAGCCGTGACAACATGGAACCCGCGTCGCCGTGACTCACCCATTTGATAGCGACGCCCGTTTGTTCAAGAAAGCGTTCGCCTATTTCCGCGCCCGGGCCCCATTCCGAGTTGAATGAATCGTACGTCCAAATGACGGCTTCTTTGGCGGACGCTTGCGCCTCCTCCTCATTCACATTTGCGTTTTTTTTTGCGCAACCGGGCGCAAAAACCAGAAAGACAGCCGCCACTAAAAGAAACGCCTTTGAAAGAACGGGTCTTGTTTTCGCTGTTTTTAGCATACATATCTCCTCTTCCATGCCTTACACATGGCTTTAACGGTTTATCGGAGTGTATGATCATACAAAAACTTAAGAAAAGCTGGATTCTCAGACAAGCGGCTTTTCAGAAAAGCTTGTTTTTCCCTGCGCCGGTATTATCCGTATCAGGTTCAAAGGGTATAATCTCAGGCATCCCGTTGGTTATGCATAACAACCAACCAGTCAACCACCCCGATAAGATTTCACTAAGAAACCATGATTCCACACAGGAACCAGAAAGCGGGAAACGGGAGTCGGACCCGCGACATCGACCTTGGCAAGGTCGCGCTCTACCACTGAGCTATTCCCGCAAGCATACAAACGCACGAACAACTACACTATACTAATTTTTTTTTAATGTGTCAAGCGGTTTGAAGCGAAAACACGCAAATTTTTCATTGCGTATAGCGCGCCGTCTTGCAAAACAAGCCGCGAAGGAATCAAACCTTCGACCCGCAACTAAAGAGCCGCTGACCCATTATACTCAATGATGTGAGTATAAGAAACATTTTTAATCTTGTCAATACTGCTTTTATCAAATTTTATCATTAAAGGCAGTTCCAAAACTTCAGTTTTTGGAACTGCGGCCTTAGATTTAAGTGGAAAAGCGGGCTTTTGACCGCTTTTCTTCAAGCTTTTCCCAAAATCAACCCGAATGCAAGTTCGCGTTTTGGGAAAAGCTCAATTGATAGAACTTTATTGTACCGTCTGCCATTACTATGACAACCTGGCGGCAAAAGCGCGACGGATGAGCGGCAACGACATGCCCCTTTTTACCGGTTGCGAATGCGTGGCTATTTATCTCCTCGGAATGGCCGAGCGTATGTTCACCGTAAAATCCGCATACGAGTTTGTCAGAGATTTTTTCCGGGGCGGCATCCCTATTTATCCAGTTGCCAAGCCTTTAATTGCCGTATATGCTGGCATTGCGATGTAATGAACTTCTCGTTCTGTAAGGAAATTATTTAACTGTGGGGGCTACTGCCATTTTTCGTTCCTCTCATCGGCGATGGTTCCCGTCTATTCAGATAAAAGCTTGCTCCCACAAACAGATTGGGGGAACTGAAAGCCCGATCTTCATTATAAGTGGTGACGATGGCGTTTGCACTTAACGCAAATGCGCCGAACCGCAGGGTTAAGAATTTGGTTTCAACCGGAAACAGAAATCGGGAATCGGCGTCATGTCCTTCAAAGCGGGACAGAGGCGCCGCCGGACCTGAGGCTACGCCTAAAAGTGTCGGCGCATAATACTGAATGACAAAATCGAGCGTGTGCGCAAATCTCGGCAAGAGCGCCGCAAGAATGAAAACCATGCATTTCCTTTTCATTTACCGGCCCCATACAACAGTTGGTTTATAATACCGGTCTTGCGGTATATCAGGACTTTCGTTTAGAACATGAACCGTATCAGGTATCCCGCGATAAACGGTTCGTATATATTCAACCGCGTCAGCGTATGCGTCAAGCCATGAATACTGGAAGTCGACGACATTGTTTTGATATTCATTCACGGTTTCAGAGACATCAACGAGCGACGTTCCGGCATAGGTGATGACGCCATTCCTAACGGCGACCGGAAATTCCTCAAGCGAGAAGTCTCTGAAAACTCTTTTCAGAGACCGGTCTAAAACCATATTAAGCGTATATTCTTCGGCAGGGGCTTTTACAAATATGATGTTTTTACCGGTCTTTAAGTTATACCATTCAGCGCTTCCCTTAATAAGCCGTCTTGTTTTCGTAATTCTGAAGACCAGTCCGGCGGGATCGTCTTGTATATCCACCTCAAGCGACAGACAGCCTGTTTTATCCGCAGGAGAAACCCGGCTGTCTGGATGTATATTAGGGATTGAATAACAAGACGCAAATATACATCCAACGCTTAACAACGCCACGCGCAATAGTGATATTTTCATATACGCGCTATTTCTATACCCCATAAAGTCCAATGATGCCAGTCTCACCGGTAATTATATCTAGCAGCGCGTTCCATTTGCTAACAAATAAAGCGATGGCCGTACGCCCAATACCGGTTCCGCTATCGGAAACGCGGCCCGACGACGATACCGATGTCAGGTAAAAACGTAAATCAACGCGCGGACCGCTAAAATTTTCTGGCGCATAAGGAATATTTTTTTGAGGATAGATAGTAAAAGAATTTCCATCTATACATTCTACATCTGTATATTTTATACGGGAATTTCCACCGATGCGTCGTTCCTCACGATACCTCTTGCTTCTTGTATGCTATGAGCGGGTGTTTGGGTTGCCTGCGCCCATAATTTCGTTTTTCTGGAAAGAATTCCGCCAGTAAAACACCCCACGACTTCATCTGTTTTGTTTTCTAAAGAAACAACTATTTTTGCTTCGGCATCGTTTTCTTCATTAATTGTATCATTAATTAATACCGCCCCCGGCAATGAAGCGCATGAATTTATACATAATATAAATTACTAGACTTGTTCGGGAACCCCAAAAAGCAGTATACTAAAGCATGGGAGCGGAGAAGCAAGCGAAAGAAACCAAAGAGACAATGCAAACGGTTGTATGGGGTAAAACCGGAGACATTCGAAAAGATGGCGTCCATACTTCGGCGGGAGTGGGACAAACTCCATGAGCCGGGCGGCAGGCCGTCAAAGCTGACGGTTCGGGAAAAATTGACCGTAACCTTAAAACGCCTCGGTGAATGCCGGGCAATGGAAAGCATCTGTGCGGATTGCGGGGTCGGGAAAAGCACGGCCTGCGAAACAATACAATGGGTTGAAGGCACGCTCAAAAAAGACAATGCCTTCCAGTCGCCGGGTAAAAAAGCTCTCCGGCAGGACGATTCGCCTGTTCGGTATGTCGCAGTAGACGTGACCGAAAGTCCCATACAAAGGCCAAAAAGAATGGCGTTCCGGGAAAAAGAAGCGCCATACGGCAA
>JAITIK010000197.1 GCA_031279555.1 Treponema sp.
CTCATTCCCACATTCTATCATTGTTTTTATTTGTTTTTAACCGCCCCAAGCGGCGGGGTATTAGACCCCTCTCGAATAAAGGTTCGGCAAGCCAATGGCGTCGTCAACCGGCTTTGCCGGGGAACGCCCTCACAGGGCGGTCTCCCACTCCGCCTCGCGCTTCTTCTCCGGCTCAACGGACAAGTATTTGCGCAACATGCTCAGAACCTTGCCGATGTCAAGGGGTTTGCCCACATGATCGTTCATGCCCGCGGCGACGCACTTCTCCACGTCTTCCCGGAAGACATTCGCCGTCATGGCCACTATCGGCGCTTTGCGCGCCTCTGGCGCTTCAAGCGCGCGGATGCGCCTCGTCGCCTCGTACCCGTCCATGCCAGGCATCTGCACGTCCATGAATATCATGCTGTACCGCTCCGGCGCGGCCGCGAACATCTCCACAGCCTCCGCCCCGTTCTCCGCGCAGTCAATGATCAGCCCGGTCGGCTCAAGCAGCGTCACCACGATCTCCCTGTTGATCTCCACGTCCTCGGCCAACAGTATCCGACGCCCCTCAAACAGAGCCATATCCTCAACAGTCAAGGAATTCGCCTCCTCCGCAGTCTCCTTGTCCATACATTCGTTGACGCAATCGAATATCGCGGATGGAAACAGCGGCTTGGACAGGAATTTGTCCACTCCAGCCTCCGTCGCCTCATCCTCTATGAAACTCCACTCCGTCGCCGATATCATGATCACCACGCTGTTGTCCGCACCCCGCTCCTTTATGCGCCGCGACACTTCCAGCCCGTCCAGACCGGGCATCTTCCAATCCACAAAACATATATCGTACCTGTCTCCCTTCTCCAGCCGCTCCAACGCCTCCGCCCCGCTGTACGCGGTATCGCAGACAATCCCAAACTCCCGCCCAATATCCTCGAAATACTCCAGTATCTCAGGCGCGTCGTCTATCGCCAGTATCCTCAGGTTCTTCCAGTTCACGCCGGGGTTCAACAACCCGACGCTCTTTTCGCCCGATCCGCGCCGCAACTCGACCGTAAACAGGAATGTCGATCCGCAGCCATGCCCGGACTCTATCCATATCCTCCCATTCATCATCTCGATTATCCTTTTTGATATGGCGAGTCCAAGTCCGGTACCGCCGTACTTGCGCGACGTGCCGCTGTCGGCCTGTTGGAAGGAACTGAACAGCTTCGCCTGCTGCTCCTTTGAAATGCCTATGCCCGAATCCGCCACCTCAAACCTTACCGTACACACCCCGTCTTCCTCTTTGACAAAGCGCGCGTCCATGCGTATGGAACCCTGGTCGGGCGTGAATTTCACCGCGTTGGAGAGCAGGTTCGTGACCACCTGCGCGAGACGCTGCTCGTCCCCAATCACCCTGCGCGGAATACGCTTGTCGATGTTCACGGTGAAATTCTGGAACTTCTCCTCCACCCGGAAGCTGGCGACGCCGGTCACTTTGCGCAACATCTTCTCAAAGTCGAACTCAACCGGAGACAGTTCCATCTTGTTCGCCTCTATCTTCGACATGTCAAGGATGTCGTTGATGACCCCCAGCAGGTGCGTGGACGCATTCTCTATCTTCCCAAACGCATAGTTCTTCCGTTCAATGTCCGCCGCCTTTTTGCCTATCAACGTCATCCCGATGATGGCGTTCATCGGCGTCCTCATCTCATGCGACATGTTGGATAGGAAGTCGCTTTTGGAGCGCGAGGCCGCCTCGGCCGCCTTCTTCATCCTGACCGAATCCGCGTACAACGCTTCCATACACTCCATCATAGAGTTCAGACGCCGCTCCATCACGCCGAACTCGTCGTTCTCCGACGCCTCGATACGCTTCGAAAACTCGCCCGTCGCCGCGACATCCGCGAAGTCGTTCACATTGCGGACGATTCTCCGCAGCCGCCGCGCGACCGCCGTGACGCTCGCTGTCACAAGCAAAAGCCCTATGATCGGCACCATGACGATAGGGATGAACACGCCCCAGTCAAAGCCGGCGAACTCGCCGCGCTCAATGAGGATCGTCAGAATCCAGCCGTTTTCAGGCAGCGTCTTGTAATACGCTATATGCTCGATCCCGCCCCACTTCAACGCGGCGACGCCGGCGCCCGCATCAAGCGCCGTCTTCCCGAAAGCCGCCAGACCCTGGTCCGCGTCTTGCAGGATGCGGTCTTCGAAACTCCTTGCGCCGCCGGGAAACGAGATGTATTCCCCGTTCGCGCTGATGATGAAGGCTTTTCCGGTTTCTCCCACGGAGATCGAGTCGACGATCTTTTGAATGTTGGCGAGCGACATGTCCGCGCTGGCGATCCCGCGCATAGTGTGATTCTCATCGAAAAAAGGCGCCGCCGCGTTCACCATCGCAACGCCCGTGAGCGATCCGCGGAAAACTTCGGTCCAAACGATTTCGCCGTTCGATTCATGGCCGATTTGATACCAGTTCGCGCTGTGGTAGTCCGTTCCGCTTGCGGATGCGTAGTCTTCCTCGTATATGATCTCTCCGTCGTCAATATATACATAGGTTCCAAAGTAACGCCTGTCCGGATACAGGCCGTACGGCTCGAACCAGACGCCGCCGCCCATTGTGTTGGCGTTGGAACTTGCCATGCGCGTGAGGAACCGCTTCATCTCGCCATTTTCGATGGATTCCATCGTACAGGTTTCCATATAAACGGCCATCGCACGCGCAATATCGGCGTTCTTAAGCAATTCATTTTCGATTTTAAGACTGGCTGATTCAAATGTTTCGTTGATTTTTTCGTTTGTCTGCTCTCTGATTTGAGAGATCGTCACCTTCTGCGTAATAAAAATAAAAAGCAGCGTGGAGATTCCTATAATAGGAACAACTGATAATATAATACCAGAGGCTATGCCCTTGAATCGCATCTCTCATTCTCCATCTAAAAATAAAAGTATATCCCTAAAAAGCTCGCTTTACAAGCCTCATTCACGGGATCATTCACAAGATCGCCCGTGTTTGCGTTCACCCGCGCCGGCGCGCGACGGACCGGTATAAGAACGCCTTCTTGACATACATTTTCCTTTCTTGTATTATGAGGGCCTCTCGAAATCCAACGTTTTCAGGGGGGTTCTCACCCTTTTGAAAAAGTTGTGATAGGGGGGCGTTTCCTAAAACTAACCTTAATGTAGCTCGCGTTTTGGGAAACGCTCGATACATTAGGAACCGCGCGCCGCGCGGTTCCTAAGTAATTTCTCCGAAGAACCTCCAGATATCCGGCAGGGTTTCTGGAGGTTTCCTTATCTCTCTATTTGTAGGAGTTGTATTATGGGAAACAACAAAAAAAGCCGGACGCTTGTCCGCATCGTATTGGCCGCTCTTTTTGCGGCGTTGACCGCGGCCGGCGCATTTATCGCAATCCCCGTCGGATCCGTTCCAATAGTACTGCAAAACCTGTTTGCAATGCTTTCGGGACTGCTTCTTGGCCCCTTTTTAGGCGGCGCGGCCGTCCTGCTCTACCTTGCCGCCGGCGCAATCGGCGCGCCGGTGTTCGCGGGCGGCGCGGGCGGCTTTGTTCACTTTGCGGCGCCATCCGGCGGTTTTCTCTACGGCTACTTTTTGGCTGCGGTTGTCGCGGGGATCATAGCGTCCAGCCCCCGCGCTGAACAAAAGACGCGGCGTTGGCGGATCATCGCGGCGGCTGTCGCCGGTATGCTGGTGATCTATGTTCCCGGCGTTATCCAGTTGAAAATTCTTTACAATATGACGTGGAAGGCCGCCCTCCTCGCAGGTTGCGCGCCGTTCCTTATTGGAGACGCCATCAAAACCGCAGTCGCCATCATCATCGCTCCGCGTTTGCGTTCCCTGATTGGCGACGCGACTCACTGACGGAAGTTCCGCTGCCGCATCGCCTCGTAAAAAAGCACGCCCGCCGCGACCGACACATTAAGCGAATCAACGCGGCCTCGTGAAGGAATGGCGACAAGGGCGTCGCAGTGGCTGCGGAGCAGGCGGGAAATGCCGGAACCTTCGCCTCCAAGTATAACGGCGACCCGCCCCGAAAGTTCCGTGTTGTACACCGCTTCGCCGCCCATGTCAGCCCCGTAAATCCAGAAATCAGCGTGTTTGAGGTCTTCAACCGCGCGCGGAAGGTTGGCGACTTCGGCGACCGGCGTCCATGCGCTCGCGCCGGCTGACGTTTTGGAGATGATGCCGGCGTGTTTGGCAATGCGACGGTTTCTGGTGAGCGTCAAGTCAACGCCGAATTGATCGCAAGAACGGAGAATGGCCCCGTAATTGTGCGGATCCGTGATTTCATCCAACACCGCGACCAGAACATCCGCGCGGTTTTCTTCAATAATGCCGGCAATGAACTCCTCCAACACAACATTTTTATCGAAAGGATTGGACTCTTCATTAACACACAGGGCGACGCCGCGATTGCCGGGCGCAAGACGGTCAAGGTCGAACGCTCCGGCGCGCTCCACACGCACCTTGTGAGCTTTTGCAAGATCAAGCAGTTCCCGCGTACGCGGATTCGCCTTCGCAACCAGCAGGGATACCATCGCCCCGCCCGCTTTTATTTTTTCCTCAATGGCGTGAAAGCCAGTTAAATATACCATATTGTTCCTTGCGCCGTAAAAACAGCGATTGACAACAGCCGCATTTATTGTATAATACAGGCAGTTTTTTATGAAACCGCTTGTCTTCTATATCATACTGGGCATCGCCGCCAACCTCGTACTTGCCGCTCTTATATTGGGCGCGACGTACTTCATTTTCGTCCGCTAAACCAAATCAGCGCGTCAGCTTTGCCAGCGCCTTTTCCACGCGCGACGCAGACGTTTCCGGCCCAAGCAGACGCAGGCTGCCGAAAAGCGGCGGGCTTACCCGCGCTCCGGTTATGGCCACCCGCAACGGCATCAGCAAGTCGCCGAGTTTCACGCCGGCTTTTTCGGCTTCCGTCTTCACAAAGGCTTCAGCGTCATTGTCAGTCATCGCCGCCATAGGCGCAACCAAGCCTCTCCCCAGCGTCAAAAGCGCGATGGTTTGCTGAATGTCCGCCTTTTTCGGAAAAAATTCGGACGCATCAGGCAGTACAGGCTCTGAAAACAAGTAGGCTGTTTTCGCCGGAATTTCGGTGAGAAAATTCACCCGCTCCTTGACAAGGGACATGGCTTCAACAAAGACTCGTTTCTGTTCCGCGTCCGGTTCCGCTCCAGCCTTTCCAAAAACGCCGGCTTCAACGGCAAAGGGCAAGGCGCGTTCCGCAAGCTCTTCGTTGGTTTTCATGCGGATATGCGAGGCGTTATACCATGCGAGCTTCTTGTAATCAAACACAGCCGGCGCTTTGTTGAGTTTGTCAAGGCTAAAGTGTTCGGCAAGCTCCTCAAGCGTGTAGATGTCCTTCCCCTCTTCGTATGAAGCGCCCAACAACGCGACATAGTTTACCAAGGCTTCGCTCAGATACCCCTGCCGCCGGAATTCATCAATGCTGGTCGCCCCATGCCGCTTGCTGAGTTTCTTGCCGTCCTGTCCCATCACCATGGGAAGATGGCAGAACTCAGGCGGCGTCCAGCCAAAACTGTCATACAGGATGACGTGAATCGGCGTTGAGGGGAGCCATTCCTGGGCGCGCAGGACATGCGTTATGCCCATGAGGTGATCGTCCGTCACATTCGCAAGGTGGTACGTGGGGAAGCCGTCTGATTTCAGCAGCACCGGATCGGGATTGACGTCCACGTTTTTCCATTCAATGGCTCCCAAGAGGCGGTCGTGAAATACGGTCGTTGTGTCCAGCGGGATTTTAAGCCTAATGACAAACGGCTCGCCGTCCGCAACGCGGGCCGCGGCTTCGTCTTTCGGAATTGAGCGGCAGTGGCGGTCGTAACCGGTCTCACCGGAGTGAGCCTCCTCCCGCTCGCGCCTGATCTTTTCAAGGCGTTCAAGCGGACAAAAGCAGTAGTACGCCTTATCCGCGCCGATCAGTTCAAGGGCGTATCGTTTGTACAGTTCAAAACGCTCTGATTGAACGTATGGGGCGCATGTCCCGCCGGCATCGGGGCCTTCGTCCCAGCGTATGCCAAGCCACACGAACGTATCGTAGAGGTTTTGTACAAAATCCGCATCGGAGCGCGCGCGATCCGTATCTTCCAACCGGAGGATAAACGCGCTCTTTTCTGATCCGCCCGCCTCTTTTGAATGCGCGAAAAGATAATTAAAAAGCGCCGTCCGCACTCCGCCAATGTGCTGCAATCCCGTAGGGCTTGGAGCGTAACGATCCCGAATATGCATAATGGGAGGAGTATACCGGAAAAAAAAGATAATTGCAATGGAGGCGGCTCCAAAACCATGTTGTCTTGAAAATGCGGCGCGGGCGGCTCATTGCATTTCATACATGCGTAAAAAACCGTCGCCAGACAGTGGAATAGACGCGAATTTTCGTTATAAACAGTATTGACGATACAAAGATATTGTTTTATTATTAAGCCACTGTGGAAAGTAAAAAGAATGTCCTAATCGTTACGGATGGCATTGAGGCGACACAAAAAATGGCGGATGGAATCGCAAAAGCTCTCAAGAGAGCGAAGGTTGTTTCTATTGCGGCGCCTGATTTTGGCGGGCAGGATATACTCCCTGCGGAAGTCTATTTTTTTGGCTGCGAGAACCCGAAACCGGCGTCTTTCGCTTATTTATCGGAAGTGTTGCGGCATATCAACCTCGTCGGCAGGCCCTGCGGCGTCTTTTCACCCCAATCGGAAGAGGCGATAGCGTACCTTTCGGATATGGCGCGTGATTCTGAAGTCGCGTTGTACGCGAAACCTCTTTTTGAGAAGGATATTGAGCGCGTAAAATCGTGGGTGGATCAGGTCGTCCATAAAGGGCAAGGGTTTAATCTTGACCGCTACATCGGAAAAGTACCCGATTTCCCCAAGCCTGGCGTACTTTTCTACGATATTACGACCATTCTCACCTCGCCGGAGGCTTTTGACCACTGCTTTGACAGCATGGTTGAGATTTATGAAGATCAAAGCATAGAAGCGGTCGCCGCCATAGAAGCGCGGGGCTTCCTTTTCGCGGCGCCTTTTGCGGATCGCATGGGCATACCGCTTGTCTTGATCCGTAAGAAAGGCAAACTGCCCGGCAGGAAACTTTCAGCCCGCTATAATCTTGAATATGGCGTGGGTGAAATTGAGGTTCATGTTGACGACATTCCATCCGGAAAACGGACGCTGCTCATGGACGATCTTGTGGCCACAGGCGGAACGTTGAGGGCGGCGTATGACCTTTTAACCAGCGCGGGCGCTATTGTGCCAGAAATTTTCGGCATTGTGGGGCTTCCTTTCCTGAACTATGAAAAAAACTTGCCGGGTATACCGGTGCGGACGCTGATTCAATACCACAGCGAATGAACCGGAGAACAATTTTGCGTACAGGTTTTGCGCGCCTTGTTCTCCTCCCGCGTCAGTGGGCAGTCACCAGTCAGCTTTCATTTTTTAAGCCGCCACGAGCGAACTAATCCCTCCGCATGCCCGTGCGAACAAGGAAGCCGACAACGCAACGGGAAAACCATTCCCAGATTTTACGCCGCTTGAAACAAGTTCGAAAATCGAGCGTCATAGAATTGACGAACTGGAACACTGAAAGACTATCCCTTGCTGTTCGGGATTTGGTTTGCAACTTTACCATACAGCAGGTCATAGCTCTTTTCAACCCTGTTCATCGATGTCAAGATTTTTTTATTTTTGAACTTTTCCTAAAACGCGCGGAGCGACAATTTTGGGAAAGCCGCCTTTAGACCGTTTTTTCGAAAGCTTTTCTCAAAACTAACCCGAACGCAAGTTCGCTGAACGCAAGTTCGCTGAACGCAAGTTCGCTGAACGCAAGTTCGCTGAACGCAAGTTCGCGTTTTGGGAAAAGCTCTTTTTATATCTTTCAGGCAAAAAGCGTTTCCCCAATTTCCTCGTTTGTTTCTTTGCGTCATATAGCGAAGAGTCGCGCTTTAGAGGCGCTTTTCTTGAGAAATCAAGCGATGCTATACATTGTCACCCAATATCGTAATATTCTATCAAGCCGCAGTCTTTTATAGGGTTCATGTGCTATTCAGCGGGAAGATGCTGTTTTTTTGTTAAGCGTCTTGTTTTTAGGTTTGGCTTTTCTATGCTTGCGTCTTTTTACAAAACACATGAAGAAAACGGCGCTCCTCCGCTTAAGACATTGGATGAGAAGATATTTTTATTCGCGGCGCGGCGTTAAACCCCACTGCGAATAAAAAGCCTCAATTGTCATCATCAAACGCAATGACATGAAAACAGGAGGCGAGGCTGATATTGGAATTTAAGAATTCTTTCATTGTATCAGGACAGCCCGCAAGTATAAAAAGCAAATCATCCTGATTGTCTTTCATAAGCGCCAACAACGTGTCAATGGACTCATACGCCACCCAGTCTGTATTCTCAGAAAGCGAAGCCGCTTCATCAATGAACAAGACTCCGCCTTTTGCCTTTGACACGGCTTCCCGTATTTTCGCCGAGGTGAGCCCAATATATCCGGATATCAGATCGGAACGGTTCATCTCGATAAAGTGACCCTTGGACAGGACGCCTAATTCACAATATATGCCGCCCAATATCCTTGCGGCTGTTGATTTTCCTGTTCCCGGGTTCCCTGAAAAAACGAGACGTAAAAATTTACTGGATTTTATTGCGTTTCCTACTCTTTCTTTGTTTGCAATGAAAGCGTCAACTATATATTCAATATCTTTCTTAAAGGAAGACAATCCGGGCAAAGAATTTAATTCGGACAACAATAGTTCTTTATTTCGTTCCATAGCTTTCCATACATCTATTGTGGCGCTATCGCGCCAGTTTGTCAACTACAGACGCCGGAATGCGCGCAACTCGATCCGGCGTTTGATAAATTCTTTCTAAAGAAACACCACGGACAGACAACATCACGTAATGGCAACGCCGCCCATATCATGTCGCTATTTTTTTATATCTTTGAGGTAATACTGATCGCTTGAGAAATACTCTTGGGTAAGTTTCGCCACAAGAGGGCTTAAAATCAATATCGTAACCAGA